>CAISPD010000064.1 GCA_903887275.1 uncultured Mucilaginibacter sp. | reverse complement strand
ATATTTATTTAAAGTAGATCAGGCCTGGTCACTTGTATTATGATGCCATGTGCTTTTGAATGCGGATGGATTTTTTCCTTCAATTTTATTGAAAAGTTTGTTAAAATATGACAAACTTTCAAACCCGACAGCATAACATACTTCAGTAATATTTTTGTCTTGCATCAGCAGGTTTTTGGCTAGCTCGATGCGGTATTGGTTAACAAAATCGGTAAAGGTCATTTTAGTTTGCCGCTTAAAATAGCGACAGAAAGCGGGCGTTGTCAGGTGAACTTTTTGGGCAACAATATTTACATCCGGTTTCCGATTATAATTGGCATCGATATATTCATAAACAGCACCCATCCGTATCTTATCTTTAAGAAAAAACTGCAGACTTAAATGGTCATCGTTCAACAGCTCAAACTCGGTTGAATTTGCCAGAAAATGAAATAAGTCTACTAATTCCATTAACTGGTTAAATGCAGATAATTCTCCTAGTTTTTTAAGCCGTTTGGCTGCTATGAATCTGGTATCTCCATAAAAGGCAATACCCGAAGCCGAACGTTTGAACAATTGGTTAATAGCCGAAAATTCGGGCGAGGTGGGAATCGCGCCACCCAAAAAATCACTTCTTAATTGGATCACCACCTGATGGTAATCGTTTCTAAGCCGGTAATCAAAATTCAGATGGGGGAGATTTGAGCCGATAAAAACCAGGTCGCTTTGGGTATAACCCGAGATATGTGAGCCCACATGCCTTATACCGGCATCTGCTTCAACATAAACCAACTCATATTCGGGATGATAATGCCATAAAAAAGTGTTGCGCAATCTGGGTGAGAATAATTTAAATGACTTTCCGGGCTCAAAAACCACTTTTTCTAATTGAATCTCATTCATCCTGATTGCTTTTTTGGGGTGGATAATTTCAAAATATTGGTTAATGTAGAGCAAATATTGGTTATTGCAAAGAACATCGCTAATAAATTGCAACATTAACTTTGATTTGCAAATCAATCATAAACATGAATACAGAACAGAAGACAATGGCTACCATGGCCATGACACCCGAAAATGCACATAAGGAAATTCCCGGTAATCCCTCAACTGCAAAATCAAGCCAGTTAAAATTAAATGATCGCAGCAATGGTAATCCACTCCGTGTTTTGAGCGAGGACGATTGGAATTTCTGGATCGAGAATGGCTATGTTGTTATTAAAAATGCGGTACCGCGTGAGCAGGCAAAACGACTGGCAGATTACCTTTGGGAATACGAAGACAAAGATCCCAACGATATTGAAAGCTGGTACAAACGGCCAAATGTGCAAATGCAGATGACCGAGTTAAATAACACCGGTATGGTAGAGATCTACAACCATCAGTATATGTGGGATAACAGGCAGTACCCAAGAGTGTATGAGGCTTTTGCTGATATATGGGGCACCGAAAAACTTTGGTCGACGATTGACCGTGCAAATCTGAATTTTCCTTTACGCCCCGGATTCGAATATAAAGCCTTTATCCATTGGGATTATGATCCGGAAACCAAACCGGTTAACGTGCAGGGCGTACTGGCATTGGCCGATCAAACTGACGAAACTATGGGCGGCTTTCAATGCGTTCCCGAACTCTACCGTACTTATGATACCTGGAAATTAGGACAACCAGAAGACCGCGACCACTATAAACCCGATGTAACCGGCTTTGAACTTGTTAAAGTTAAAATGGAAGCGGGTGACCTGCTGATATTTAACAGTCTTGAGCCACATGGTATCCGTGCCAATAATAGTGGCAACAAAGTACGTATAGCGCAATATATTGCCATGATGCCTGCCCAGGAAGACAAGGAGGAATTGAGGCAATGGCGCATTAATAGCTGGCAAAGCCGCGAAGCCATGCATGGTTATGCATTCCCAGGAGATCCTTTGGAACGAGAAAAGAAAAACCCTGTAGCAGAACTTAGCCCGCTTGGGCGTAAGCTGCTGGGCCTCGATAAGTGGTAAAAGCCTGCTAATTGCCCTGAATAGATTTAGGTATAAGATCAGATTATTTATAGATTTGGTCTTATGCCTCATTTATCCCGTTTAAAATTTATCCTTGGCCTTGCTGCTGTTTTATTGATGACAGCGCAAGCCTTTGCCCAAAAAAGTTCATTACCGGCATTGGTCGAAAAAAATGGACACTATTCGTTATTAGTCGATGGAAAACCTTTTTTTGTTTTAGGAGGGCAGGTACATAACTCCAGTGCCTGGCCTGCTATGATGCCGGCTGTATGGAGATCAGCAGCTGTGTTGAACCTCAATACTCTTGAAGTGCCGGTTTATTGGGAGCAATTAGAGCGGGAGCAGGGCAAATTTGATTTTTCATTGGTAGATACCTTGTTGCGCCAATCGCGGCAGCACAAGGTTAAACTGGTATTACTTTGGTTTGCTACCTGGAAGAACGGCAGTAACCATTATTTGCCAGACTGGATGAAACGCGATGCCACCAAATATCCAAACATAATTGGCAAAAGCGGACAAGCCATTGATTCACCTTCGCCGCATGCAGATGCGACTTTACAGGCCGATATTAAAGCATTTAAAGCCCTTATGGCATACCTGGCAAAAACCGATCAGCAACATCAGGTGATCATGGTTCAGGTTGAAAACGAATCGGGTTCATGGGGTAGCGTACGTGATTACGCTGCGAATGCGCAAAAATTATTTGACGGGCCGGTGCCTTCAACCTTGCTTACACCAGAGCTTCTTAAAGCGCTAAATATAAGCTCAGTAAATGGAAATAGCTGGAAGTCGGTGTTTGGTGATCGTGCTGACGAGTATTTTCAGGCCTGGTATACCGCCAGCTTTATTGGGCAGGTGGCTGCAGCCGGTAAATCAGTTTATCCTTTGCCACTGTATACCAACGCCGCGCTGCGAGACCCGCTGACCAACCCAAGTGCCAGCAATTATGAAAGCGGGGGCCCTACTGACAATGTGATCCCTATTTGGAAAGCCGCTGCACCCGCACTCGACTTGCTTGCACCAGATATCTATTTGTCGGGCAGTGAACGCATATTAAAAGTACTCGATCTGTATGGTCGGGCAGATAATGCACTTTTTGTTCCCGAAGCCGGGCTAAATGCCGAACGGGCAAAATATTTATTTGAAGTAATAGCCCGGGGAGGCATTGGTTTTTCGCCATTTGGTATCGATGACAATGGAACCATGGAAACTGCCGCCCAAACCACAGATCGACTGGCGCCTTTCGCAAATGTATATAAAGCGGTGTCGCCTTTGATCTCTGATCTGGTTAAGTGGGCTACTCAGGATAAGATCAGCAGTGTGGTGGAGCACGACGACCATGCAGATCAGATGATCGATCTGGGTGCATGGCAACTGGTAGTGAAATTTGGTGGCGATGGGCGTGCCAATGCTGCGCCTGTTTACACCCCGGAAGCTTCCGGAAAACTTTTGGTAGTAAAACTGAACGATAATAAATTTTTAATGATAGGCAGTAGGTGCCATGTTACTTTTATTCCCGCCGGCAATAATATCGGCAAGGCCTGGCAATATCTGAAAGTGGAAGAAGGGAAATATATTAATGGTAATTATAAGGCACTTCGAATCCTGAATGGAGATGAAACCGATTGGGGTGGACCCGGATTTGGCGATAAGCCTGATATACTTCAAGCCTCGCTCATAGTGCGTTAAGCTACAAAGCCCGATAAATTTTTACGGGAATTTATCCGGCGGAATTATCCTATTATGGTCGGGTAAACTCTGCTTCCTTACTTATATTATCTCAAAACGAAACATTAAGGCATTTGACATGTTGGGTTTAAAGGATGAGGATACGGCACAAAGCCTTATTTAACGTCCTGCTTTAATAAAACTCGAAAAGAATATGAAATTGCTGAATTACTCAATTTGTACAATGGTACTGCTGTTCACTGGTACACTTGCCTTTGCTCAAAAATATAAATCAACTGCCGATACCGGTAAATTAAATGTGGAATATGCTAAAGTGCAGAATGATATTGCCGATCTGACCACTAAACTGGCAGCTGCAAAAAGCGATCTGCCTGATTATCAAACCAAAGCAGGTAATGCCGGTGCTGATGCTCAAAATGCTGCTGCTTCAAGTAGCAATGATGCTGCCAAAGCAACCAGTGGAAATCTGCAGGATTCAAAAGATGCCAAAAATAGTGCCGACGATGCTTATAGCAAGGCTAAAGATTCACGTACAGCCAATAATAAGGTAGGTAAACAAAATGAAAAAATCAGAAAATTAACTAACCAGTTAAAAGTAAAACGCCAACGTCTGAAGGATCTTGACATTATGCGCGAAGCAATAATGGCACAGATACCGGTGGCTCAATAAGGAGGTTCTTACGATTCGATATCGGCACAGCGATCTGATGATCGCTGTGCCTTTTTTGTTTACAAAGGTTTCATTGGCTTTTTTATTTTGATCAATTTACAGAACAGCAAATTGCATCCCGATCTCCCGGGTCACAAGCGTATTTTTGGGGATACTTACCCCTAATAATAACTATGATTCTGTGATCAACAATTACTCATCACCAACTCCTAAATCCTATTTTCACTTTTTCTCCCGAAAAATCATTTTTATACTAAATTTGAAACGCGGATTTTGTTTAAATAAACTTCCGTGCAACCATTCCCCCGGAATAAACCTGGTATGAAACGATCATTGATTTTAACCCTAGGCTGCCTGATGGCGGCGCTCGCCGTTTCGGCGCAAATTCCTGCCCTGGAACGCGTAGAACCCATGTTTTGGTGGGTTGGCATGAGCAATCCAAACCTGCAATTGATCGTCCATGGCGACCATATTGCCTCCCGGAAAGTAGTGTTTAACTACCCCGGAGTTCAGCTGGTAAAAGTGCATCAGGTTGAAAATCCAAATTACTTATTTGTTGATTTACGCATTTCTTCGGCTGCATCACCGGGAACGTTCCCGATAAAATTTATCAAAGCAGGTGAAAAGGCTTTGGTTTACAACTATACTTTGAACAAACGCGACCGTTCTGCTGGCCGTGCTCAGGGGGTAACGAGTAAAGACCTGATCTATCTGATCATGCCCGACCGTTTTGCCAATGGCGATCCTAAAAATGATTCGATCGCCGGGATGCAGGAGCAGGGAATTGATCGTGCCAGAATGTTCAGCAGGCATGGCGGCGACCTGCAGGGTATTATCGATCATCTCGACTATCTGAAGGACCTCGGTGTAACTGCGATCTGGCTCACGCCGGCTATCGAAAATGATGAACCAAAAGCTTCGTATCATGGTTATGCCGTTACGGATCATTATAAAATTGATCCCCGTTATGGCAGCAATGAGCTTTATAAGCAATTTGTTACCAAATGTCACCAGTTAGGGCTAAAGGTTGTGATGGACCTTGTGCACAATCATGCCGGTACCTAGGGATACACAATTCAGGACATGCCGATGAAAAGCTGGGTACACCAGTGGCCACAATATACCACCTCAAATTTCAGAGATGCTGCAGTAATGGATCCCCATGCTTCGCCAGCCGATCGTAAACGCATGCTTGACGGATGGTTTGACCACCGCATGGCAGATATGAACGAAAATAATCCCTATCTGCAAAATTTTCTGACCCAAAATCATATCTGGTGGGTTGAATATGCAGGTGTAGATGGTTTCCGCCTGGATACCTATCCTTATAATGATCCCCAGTATATGTCTGATTGGGCAGTTAAAGTTAAGGCTGAATTTCCGCACCTTTCGATCTTCGGTGAAACTTTGGTTTGGTCTGCCGCAAACCAGGCATTCTTCACCGAAGGTAATACCGTAAACCGGGGTTTCGACACACATTTACCTGGAGTTACTGATGGCGTTTGGAAGGAAGCAGTTTACGATGCGCTCAATGCCCGCGAAGGTTGGACCGAAGGTGTAAATCGCCTTTACAGCGTCATGGCGCAGGATTTTTTATACAAGGATCCAGGCCGCAACACTATATTTCTCGATAATCACGATATGAGCCGTTTTCTTTCGGTAGTAGGAGAAGACTTTACCAAATATAAGTCGGGTATGGCCTTGTTGCTGACTATGCGTGGCGTGCCGCAGTTGTATTATGGTGATGAAGTGCTGATGAAGAATTTCTCGAATCCGGATGGACTGGTTCGTGAAGATTTTCCGGGAGGTTGGCCTGGCGACAAGAATAATATGTTTTCTCCTACTGGTAGAGGAGTGAAGGAAAATTATGCATTTAATTATGTTCGCACCCTGGCTAATTACCGTAAGAATACAACGGCTTTGCAAACCGGCAAGCTAATGCAATATGTTCCGGAAAATGGGGTTTACGTTTACTTCCGCTATGATCAGGAAAAAACCTTAATGGTTGTTTACAACAGTAGGGATAATGACCAAAGCATCACGACCGCTAGATTCAATGAACGCATCAATGGCGCAAAGCAGGCCCTGAATGTAATTACAGGAGAAATTATTGGCCTTGAAACGCTGGCAATTCCTGCTAAAGCCACTTTAGTTTTAGAAATAATACCGAACAATAAACATTAATAAATATATTTAGCTAGGTTATTTAATAGGGTTAAATAGCCATTGATACATAATGAATACGATAGAAGCGTGCATATTTGATCTCGACGGGGTTATTGTAGATACAGCGGTTTACCATTACCAGGCCTGGAAAAGGCTGGCCAATGAACTGGGTTTTGATTTTACAGAAGAAGATAATGAAAAGCTAAAAGGCGTCAGCCGCGTTGCTTCACTCAATTTGATTTTAGGCTGGGGCGGACTTAGCAAAACAGAAACTGAAAAAGAAGAACTGGCTACGCGCAAGAACAATTGGTATGTTGACATGATTACAAAAATGACCCCGGCTGAAGTATTGCCCGGAGCCAGAGAATTTGTAGAATCATGCAAACAGGCAGGTATTAAAACCGCATTGGGTTCGGCCAGTAAAAATTCGGCAACAATTTTGGATAAGGTTGGAATCAGCCATTTGTTTGATGTGGTGATAGACGGAAACAAGGTGAGCAAGCCTAAACCCGATCCGGAAGTGTTTTTAAAAGGAGCGGAAGATTTAGGCGTAAAACCACAAAACTGTGTTGTTTTTGAAGATGCAATTGCAGGTATCGAAGCAGCAGTAAATGGAGGCATGCGTTCTGTTGGTATAGGATCGCCATCGACGCTGGCAAAGGCAGATCTGGTGATCAGTGGTCTGGATCAAATAAATTTAGAGAAATTAAGTGTTTTGGGCCCAATCAGCCACGTAGCTGGTTAATGATTGAGAGTAAATAGTTAAAATTACAAGTCCATTTGGCCCGGTCTTCGGCACCGATGGCAATAATAAAATATGAAGAATTATATACTGGCTGATGAATGGAAAATAATAGAGGAGGGCTTTAGACCCGAACTCCATATGATCTCTGAAAGCCTCTTTAGTTTGGGCAATGGCCGGATGGGCCAGCGTGCAAACTTTGAAGAAGCCTATAGCGGTCAAACACTGCCCGGAAACTATGTTGCCGGCGTATACTACCCGGATAAAACCCGCGTGGGCTGGTGGAAAAACGGCTATCCGGAATATTTTGCAAAAGTACTCAACGCCGCAAACTGGATTGGTATTGATGTAGTTTTGGGGGATGATCAACTTGATCTTGCAAAAGCTGAGTTAAAGTCGTTCCGACGCGAGCTGAATATGAAAGAAGGTTACCTGAAAAGAACCTTCAGCGCTGTAACATCGGGCGGAATTGAAGTAGCAGTTGAAGCGATACGTTTCTGTAGCCTGGTTGACGATGAAACAGGTGCTATAAAATATACCATCACCCCACTGAATTATTCGGGGCCGGTTACTATTACCCCCTATATCGATGGTGACGTAGTGAACAAAGATTCCAACTACGACGAAAAGTTTTGGGACGAAGTTGCCAAAGAAACCTGGGATGGTGGTGGTTATGTACAGCTTCGTACCCGTAAAACCGGGTTTGAAGTGGCAACCGGACAGCAATTCATGATCAGCCAGGGGGGCACTGAGCTATCAGCTGCTGCGCAAAATATCGAAAAACTAAAATACGTTGCATCTAAAGTAACGTTACAGGCTGTAGCAGGGCAGGCCATAATTGTCACCAAATTTGCGGCCAATATTGCTTCATTAAATTATCCGGCCGATGCGCTTGCGGAAGTTTTGAAAACTACGCTAAAAGCCATCAGTAAAAAAGGATTTGAACAAATGCTGGCCGAACAGGCAGCAGCCTGGGCTAAAAAATGGCAGCATAACGATATACTGATAGAAGGCGATATATCGGCACAACAAGGTATTCGTTTTAATATTTTTCAATTGAACCAGACTTATACTGGTGAGGATGACCGGCTGAATATTGGTCCGAAAGGCTTCACCGGAGAAAAATACGGAGGTTCAACCTACTGGGATACTGAAGCCTATTGTGTGCCATTTTACCTGGCCACTGCCGATCAGAAAGTTACCCGTAATTTATTATTGTACCGTTATAAGCAACTGGGCAAAGCCATTGAAAATGCACAGCTGTTAGGATTTAAAGATGGTGCGGCGCTCTATCCAATGGTTACCATGGACGGCACCGAATGTCATAATGAATGGGAGATCACATTTGAAGAAATACATCGTAATGGTGCCATAGCCCATGCTATTTTTGATTATGTACGTTATACCGGTGATGAGCAGTACCTGAGCGATTATGGTTTAGAGGTGCTTATCGCAATTGCCCGTTTCTGGGCACAACGTGTTAACTGGTCGGGCGACAAGCAGAAATATGTGATGCTGGGCGTTACCGGACCTAATGAATACGAGAACAACGTTAACAATAACTGGTATACAAATACCATGGCTACCTGGTGTTTGCAATATGCCATAGATGTTGCTTCGAAAGTGAAAGTCAGGGAACCCGGGAAATATCAGGAACTGGTGGCAAAAATTACATTGAATGAAGAAGTTGAATTTGCCAGATTCAGCGATATCATTGCTAAAATGTATTACCCAGCTGATGAAAAATTAGGAATTTTCCTGCAGCAGGACGGTTACCTTGACAAAGAACAGATACTGGTAAAAGACCTGCCTGCGAGTGAACGACCTTTGAACCAAAAATGGAGCTGGGACCGGATATTGCGTTCATGTTATATCAAACAGGCTGATGTATTGCAGGGCCTATATTTCTTTGAGTACAATTACGATGTAGAAACTATTCGTCGGAATTATGATTTTTATGAACCACGCACGGTACATGAATCATCGCTTTCGCCATGTGTACATGCGGTAATTGCTGCAAAATTAGGCGATGAAGCCCGGGCTTATGAGTTTTATCTGCGTACCTCGCGCCTCGACCTCGATGACTATAATAACGACACAGAGGACGGTTGCCATATCACGTCAATGGCTGGCACCTGGTTGGCTGTTGTACAGGGTTTTGGGGGCATGCGTGTAAAAAATAATAAACTTTCATTCGATCCCTTCCTTCCGGCAAAATGGGGCTCTTTTTCTTTCCATATTGGGTTTAGGGGAAATTTGCTTAATATTAAAGTTGGAAAGCAAGGCGTACAGATCAAAAACTTGTCGGGGAATGCACTTACCGTTACCATTTATGGCAAGGATCAGATCGTTCAAGCTAACAATTGGTTGTTAGTAGAAGCCTGATAGAAATATTAACATGTTATTAAAACCCTGATTCTTTGGCTGCTGACGATAAACTGATCATCTATCAATTATTGCCCCGATTGTTTGGTAATACCAACACGCGCAATAAGTATTATGGTTCGATAGAAGAGAACGGTTGCGGTAAATTCAATGATATCAATGATAAGGCCCTTCAGGAATTCAAAAAGATGGGCTTTACACATGTATGGTATACTGGTATCATCGAACATGCTACCATGACCGATTATTCGGCATTCGGTATCAAACCACATGACCCCGATGTAGTTAAAGGCCGCGCCGGTTCACCCTATGCCGTAAGCGATTATTATGATGTCGACCCCGATCTGGCGGTTGACGTTAATAAGCGCATGGAAGAGTTTGAAGCCTTGGTTAAACGTAGCCACGCTAACGACTTAAAGGTTATCATCGACCTCGTGCCAAACCATGTGGCACGTACATATTCATCCGACAGCAAGCCCGATGGCATCATTGATTTTGGTGCCAATGATGATCCCTCAAAAGCATTCAGTCCATTAAATGATTTTTACTATACACCGGGCCAGTCTTTTGTGGTCCCTAAAGGATATAATCCGGGTGGTGATGAATTTACCAGTCCGTTAAAGGATGGTTTGTTTGATGAAAATCCAGCAAAAGCTACAGGAAACGATCGGTTTACTTCGGCTCCATCCATCAACGATTGGTTTGAAACCGTTAAATTAAATTATGGTATCGACTATCTTGATTACCGTAAGACCTATTTTGAACCTGTTCCACCGCTTTGGCATAAAATATACGATATACTGCGGTTCTGGACTGAAAAGGGTGTCGATGGTTTTCGTTGTGATATGGTGGAAATGGTTCCGGTTGCGTTTTGGAACTGGGTAATCACGAGACTAAAAGCATTATATCCCGACCTTATTTTTATTGGTGAAGCCTATGATACGGGCAAATACAGGGAATATATTTTTGAGGGCAAATTTGACTACCTATACGATAAAGTAGGATTATATGATGCAATCAGAAAGCTTACTTACAGTCAGTGGGACGCCACCACCTGGGATATTAACCAGGTTTGGAACAATGACACCCGGGGTATTGATGAGCATATGCTTCGCTTTATGGAGAACCATGACGAGCAACGGGTAGCTTCTCGCTATTTTGGCGATCATGGCTGGAATGGTGTGCCCGGAATGATTGTTACCGCAAGCCTTAATACTGGCCCGGTGATGATTTATATGGGGCAGGAAGTTGGCGAGCAGGGCGGAGGCTATGAAGGCTTTAGTAACGACGATGGCCGGACCACTATTTTTGATTATTGGGGAGTTCCGGACCATCAGAAATGGCTGAACAATGGATTGATGGATGGCGGTCAGTTGAGCGATGGACAGCGCCAGCTGCGCGAATTTTATGGTAAATTGCTTCGCATTGCCCGAGAAAATGAAGCGATGAGTAAGGGTGAATTCTGGGAGCTGATGCTGGCCAATGAACACCAGCCGGGATTTGACGAAAGGCTTTACCTTTATCTGCGTTATACTGATCAGCAACGCATTCTGGTGGTCGCAAATTTTAACCGAGATGAACGAAATATAGAAGTTTTATTACCTGCCGACCTGCTTCAATTACTGAAGTTAAGTGGCAGCGTACAATTTAAAGAATTACTTAGCGGAGATAGTTTGACAACAGACAATATCGGCAAAGGTATTCCAGTTAAATTGCCACCGATGGGCGGTGTGCTGCTTGAATTTTAGACCAATATAATTACCTAACCAATAAATTATGACAACTGCGAGCATGACCAATAAGCCAAAGCTGAGTTTTTGGCAAATATGGAATATGAGCTTTGGCTTCCTGGGTATCCAGTTCGGCTGGGCTTTGCAAATGGCCAATATGAGCGCCATTTACGAATATCTGGGTGCAAAGGCAGATAAAATTCCTTTTCTGTTCCTGGCGGCTCCATTAACTGGGTTAATTGTTCAACCCATTATCGGGTATTTCAGTGATCATACCTGGAGCAAAACACTGGGCCGCAGACGTCCCTATTTTTTGGTAGGTGCTATTTTGAGTACCATATGTCTGTTTTTTATGCCACAATCCTCAACACTTTGGATGGCAGCAGGTATTTTATGGATACTCGATACTTCTATCAATATCAGTATGGAGCCATTCAGGGCTTTTATTACCGATAAGTTACCTGATGAACAACGTACCTGGGGTTTTTCAATGCAGAGCGTATTTATCGGTGTGGGCTCGGTAATAGCTTCAGTGTTACCCTGGATGATGACCAATTGGTTTCATGTACGTACAGCCCTGGTCAATGGCGAACATATTCCGCCTTCGGTAAGGTATTCGTTTTATATCGGGGCAGTTGCCTTTATCTCGGCAGTATTATATACTATTTTAACCAGCACCGAATATCCTCCGGCAGATATTACAGAGCGGCAGAAAGTCAAAGAATCTAAAAAAGGTTTCGGGGGCGGTTTAGGCGAGATATTTCATGCCATTTTTAATATGCCAAAAAGGATGCAAAAACTTGCTTTAGTTCAGTTTTTCACCTGGCCCGGCTTGTTTTTGATGTGGTTCTATTATTCGCCGGCCGTGGCGCGTAATATTTTTGGAGCAGTGAGTGAAAAAGAGAAGCTCTATACTGATGGCATTCAGTTCGCGGGTTTAACACTGGGTTTCTATAATGTGATAACCTTTATTTTTGCCTTCTTTTTACCAATTATAGCCAGTAGTATCGGTCGTAAATATACCCACATGATATGTTTGCTTTGTGGAGCGGCCGGATTGATATCGGTAGGTTTTATCCATAATCAATACTTCCTTTACGGGTCTATGACAGGGGTTGGAATTGCGTGGGCCAGCATACTATCTATGCCTTATGCGATGTTGGGTGGTTGCTTGCACGAAAATAAGGTTGGTATTTATATGGGCATTTTTAATTTTTTCATCGTATTGCCCGAAATAATTGCTTCATTATTTTTTGGAAAGATCATGTCGTATTTTTTACATAATGACAGGCTGCTAGCGGTTGAGATCGGTGGTTGTTTGATGATACTGGCTGCCTTACTGGTATTACGCATCAATGATCATGAAGACTGACGAAACCGGGTGCTTTTAACGAATTTAAAATAGATACCTAATTTATAAACCTCAATGTTTATATTGCGTAAAAAGAAACTATAGAGAGACGAATACTTTTTGAATGGAAGAGCAAAATATATCAAATACTGAAATAACCCCGGATAATCTGACAGAACTAGATGAAGACGGGTTTCATCACGTCAATAACCCGGTAACGGGATTGAAACCAATAGTTAAAAAATATCTTAACCGGCCTTTCACCGCCGAACAGAAAAATAACAAATTTTACTTTTCTGATGGTGACGCAAAAGTTGAGATCACTGTAGTTACCGATGAGATCATTCGTGTTCGCCTTGCCCCACATGGTGTATTTCTGGATGAATTTTCCTATGCCGTACCAAAACTTGAAAAGAAGGTGTCTGTTTTTGGTTTGACAGAATTGGAAGACGAATATGTAGTTTATACCAATATTGTTAATTGCCACATTAAAAAAGACAATTTTTTTATATCATTCTCTGATAATCAAAACTATGTGACGAGCAGTGATGCCGTACCTATGCACTGGGAAGAGAACGTAAAATTTGGCGGTTATTATGTTTATTGCACCAAACAATGCCGTGAAGAGGAAAGCTTTTTCGGCATGGGCGATAAACCTACTGAATTTAATCTCCGTGGTAAGCGTTTAAAGAACTGGAATACAGATGCTTATTCATTTGCCTGGAACCAGGATCCGCTTTATCGCAGTATCCCTTTTTATATCAGTCTGCAAGATGGAATAGCCCACGGTATATTTTTCGATAATACGTTTAAATCGGAATTTGATTTTGGAGCAGAAGATCCAACCAAGACTAGCTTTTGGGCTGAGGGCGGCGAATTGCAATATTATTATATCCATGGACCGCATATGATGGACGTGGTAAAACGCTACAGCCTGATCACCGGCACCCATCCTATGCCGCCTATGTGGGCACTTGGTTATCATCAGTGCCGCTGGAGCTATTACCCGGAATCGAAGGTTCGGATGGTGACGAAAAATTTTCGTGAAAAGAAAATACCATGCGACGGTATCTACCTTGATATCGACTATATGGACGGCTACCGTTGTTTCACCTGGAACCGCAAATATTTCCCCGATCCGAAGAAAATGATCAAGGAACTATCTGACCAGGGCTTTAAAACAGTGGTGATCATTGACCCGGGAATTCGTGTTGATGATAATTATTCGGTGTTCAGAGAGGGAAAGGAAAAGCGTTATTTCTGTCGCCGCTGCGACGATTACTTTATGGAAGGCCATGTTTGGCCTGGCCGTTGCCAATTCCCTGATTTTACCAATCCCGAAGTTCGTGAATGGTGGGGTAATCTATTTGATGAATTGGTTCAGCTTGGCGTTGCTGGTGTTTGGAATGATATGAACGAACCAGCAGTTTTTGGTACCAGCACGTTCCCGGATGATGTTCGGCACCAGTTTGATGGTCAACGGGGGTCGCATCGTAAAGCACATAACGTATACGGAATGCAGATGGTACGTGCAACCTATGAGGGATTGCGTAAGATCATGAAAAATAAAAGACCCTTTACCATAACGCGTGCGGGTTATTCTGGAGTTCAGCGTTATTCATCAGTTTGGACCGGTGATAACGTAGCATCCTGGGAGCATCTGCTGCTGGGTAATATTATGTGTCAGCGGTTGTCGGTATCCGGCATTTCGTTCTGCGGTACAGATATCGGTGGTTTTAGCGGCGAGCCTGATGGCGAGTTATTTACCCGCTGGATACAAATGGGTACTTTTTCACCTTTTATGCGTGCCCACTCGGCAGGTGATACTAAAGAGCGCGAACCATGGAGTTTTGGTGAGCCGTATACAGCCATCAACCGTACGTTTATTGAACTGAGGTATCGTTTGATGCCGTATTTTTATTCGGCATTCTGGGAGCATCATCGCTATGGTTTCCCTATCATACGTCCTATTGTAATGCATGAGCAGGATGAATTAAGTAATCATTTCCGTCAGGATGAGTTTACTTATGGTGATAAAATATTGGTTTGCCCTGTATTTGAACCCGGTCAGAAAAGCCGCCAGGTTTACCTGCCTAAAGGTAAATGGTATAATTTCTGGACACATGAGGTATTGGAAGGTGGAACTGAAGTAACTGTAGCAACGCCGCTTGAAAATATACCGCTATTTGTAAAAGCAGGTTCGGTTATTCCTGAATATCCGGTAATGCAATATGTAGGCGAGAAGGAAATAGATGAGGTGAAGATGAATGTTTACTATAGTGATATAGAGGTAAATTCCTTCATTTTTGAAGACTACGGTGAAACTTTTGCATACGAGCAGGATATTTATCTGGAAAAGAAATTTGTAGTTCGGGGCAAGGATAACAAGCTAACCATTTTGCAAAGTATGGAAGGATTATATACGCCAAGGTACGAGAATTACCATTTAAATATCATTGGGCTACCTTTTAAACCTACACGTGTTATTGCTGATAATCATGAAGTTCGCGATTTTGTAATTGCCGCAGACAAAACTGTGCATTTGAAATTGAGAAAGAACTTTACGCAATTGGTAATAAGTTAATTATTCGGATGTACTTCACTTGCATTCCGAATAATTAAAGTATAAATTTATAGGAGTATCAATTTTAACCGACCAATACAATTTTCTTCAACCAATGACTGAACACGGCCTTGAGCGGGTTATCGTTGAACACGTTAGTCCCGAGATCGATGCAGGACGTTTTTATATTAAAAAAACTCCCGGCGAAACGATAAAGGTAGAAGCCGATATTTTTACCGATGGTCACGACCATGTTCGCGGCAGGATCTTATATAAGCATGAAAATGAGCATAACTGGGCTTTTGCGCCCATGCATCTGCTGAGCAATGATCGTTGGCAATCTTCATTTACAGTTTCCAAAACCGGGTTTTACGCTTATACAGTAATAGGTTGGGTCGATCATCCCCTGACCTGGCTGGAGGGTTTTTTTAAGAAATACCAGGATGCCCAACATTTGGGCGTGGAACTGCTGATTGGCGCCGATTTTCTGGAAGCGATGTTACCGCAGGCAACAAAAGCCGATCAAAAAATAATCAAAAGTTATGTTGCCACTTTGCGTGACGAACATAAATATGAGCAAGCCGTAGCCCTGGTACTTGGAAAAGAGATACATCAGTTTATCGATCTGTACCCAAATCTCGAAAATGCTACCACCTATTTACGCGAATTGCGGGTTTATGTTGATCGTGAAAAGGCTGGCTTCAGTAGCTGGTATTGCTTTTTCCCGCGTTCGGCATCCCCAAAGGAGGGCGTACATGGAACTTTTAAAGACTGTGAGGCCCTGCTGCCCCGGATAGCCGAAATGGGCTTTGATGTTTTATATTTTCCACCCATTCATCCAATTGGGCATACTTTCCGAAAGGGTAAAAATAATACCGTAAACGCGCTTCCGGGTGATGACGGAGTTCCTTATGCTATAGGCTCAGAAGAAGGCGGCCACAAAGATATATTAAAGGATCTGGGTACGCTGCAGGATTTTAAACATCTGATAAAAGAAGCTGCCAAACATGGCCTTGAAATAGCAATGGATTTCGCTATCCAATGCTCGCCGGATCATCCCTATGTTAAGGCTCATCCTAAATGGTTTAAGTGGAGACCTGATGGAACAGTGCAGTATGCCGAAAACCCACCCAAAAAATACCAGGACATTTTGCCGATCAATTTTGAAAATGACGATTGGCAAAACCTGTGGAATGAACTGAAAAGCATACTTGATTATTGGTGCGAACAAGGCATCAGGATATTCAGGGTTGATAATCCGCATACCAAATCATTTAATTTCTGGGAATGGTGCATTGCCGAGGTGCAAAAACAGTACCCCGGTACAGTTTTCCTGTCCGAAGCTTTTACCAAGCCAAAGGTAATGAAGGAATTGGCCAAACTGGGTTATACGCAATCATACACCTATTACACCTGGCGTAACAGCAAGCAGGAGCTGATTGAGTATATGCAGGAGTTGACTCAAACAGAAATGAAGGATTATTATCGCCCTAATTTTTGGCCAAATACCCATGATATTAACCCTTATGGCTTGCAAAGTGGTAATGAAAGTAGTTTTATTGCCCGTTATTTTATGGCTGCAACCCTGTCTTCCAATTACGGTATTTTCGGCCCGGTTTATGAGTTAATGTACCATGAAACCTACCCGGGCAAAGAGGAATATCTCCATTCAGAAAAATACGAGGTAAGGCATTGGGATTGGTCCTTACGCAACCGCCTTACAGACGTGATCACCAAAGTTAATGCAGCGCGCAAAGTTAACCCGGCATTGCAACAAACTAATAATATTCGTTTTTGCGAAACCTACAATGATCAGTTGCTGGCCTATTACAAAAGGGCAGGAGATAATCATATCCTTTGCGTGGTAAAGCTCGATCCATATAACAAGCAATTTGCCCATGTACAGGTGCCACTATGGGAATTGGGTATTGAACCCGGGCAGGATTTTACCGTTTATGATATATTAACCGGAAATACTTTTATATGGAATCAGGAATGGAATTATGTCCAATTAGATTCTTCTGATCTGCCGGCGCATTTATTCAGAATTGAAGTTTAACAGGATGAAAATGGGCCAGATAGATGTTTTAGCTAATACCCAATCGCTTACCCTTACTAAGCCCTGGAAGGATTTTGCAAAAGATAAAAAAGCACTCAGTTTTCTTGAAAAGCAGGTGTTTTATCCTTACATGCGCAATTGCCGGTGGTTTGCAGGCAAGGCACGTATGATCAAATTTTTGAAAGTACAGCAATTGCTTGATATGCCCATTGAGGTAGGCAAATCGTATCTGGTCATTGTTCATATTGGTTATACTTTTGGCGACGAGGAAAAATATGCCTTGCCTGTATCATTTGTGCCTGATGATTATGAGCTGTTAGAACAGGTAAACCCCAAGGCTTTTATCATTAAAATGACCTCCGATGGGAAACCCGGCTGGCTTATAGATGCTATATATGATTTTCGTTTCCAGACCGAATTGTATAAAAATATTTGGGATAATGGTGTTGTGAAACAGGAAGTGGGGCAGATTACCTACCATCGTGGTAAAGGACTTGAGCCTCAGGATGAAGATATGGGCTACCTTTGTGTCATACCCGATCTGGAGCAAAGTAACTCGTCATTTGTTTTCGGCAATAAATACTTTTTTAAATTATATCGCAAGCTTTTCCGCGAGATAAACCCGGAAGTTGAAATGCTGCAATTCCTTACCGAAACAGGAGGGTTTAAAAATATTCCAGCTTTTTGCGGGAGTTTGATATTTGAACGCCCAGGTATACCACCAGTAACGCTGGGGCTGATGATGCAAAAGGTTGCAAGTAAATCAGATAGCTGGGTTGCTACAGGCGATGATCTTAACGATTTCCTTTTCATGTTTGTTGATAAGCTTTTCAGTATCCGCGAAGGCGTTTTTGAAAAAGTTGAATTGCTTGGGAAACGTACAGCTGAAATGCATTTAGCGCTGTTATCTGGCGATAAAAACCAGGATTTTAAGCCCGAAAAATTCAACAAGGATTATGTTAATTGGGTAGAGGAGCATCTAAGTAGTTTATTGGATAAACGTTTAAATCTGCTGAAAGAAAATTACGCCCGCCTTGATAAAAATGCAAAAGTACTAGCCGATGATTTCATTGAAAATGAAGCGAACATAAGGCTGTTTTTTGGAAAGATAGTAAGCAAGGAGTTTCAATCGTCGCGTATACGGATACACGGCGATTATCATTTAGGCCAGGTACTTTTTACCGGGACAGATTATCTGATCATTGATTTTGAAGGTGAGCCGGAAAGCTCTATTGCTGATCGTAAAATCAAACATTCACCCCTGAAGGATGTTGCTGGTATGATACGTTCATTTCATTATGCCGTTTGCTCCAAATTATATTTTAGTGCCGAAACCAGGAGCATAGATCCGCTTCGCTTGCAAAAGGCAGCCGACCGCTGGTATAAAATAATAACTGATGCTTATTTAGACGCTTATTTGAATACCATGGGCGATATGGCTTCAGTATTTGGTAACCGTACCGAAATGAATTTCCTGTTGCAGTTACACCTGCTTGAAAAAGCAGTTTACGAATTGGGTTATGAATTAAATGGAAGACCTGATTGGATCAGGATACCGCTTAAGGGTATCCAGCATGTATTATTTGAAATTGAAAAATTTAACTAAACGCCCATTGGCATAACAATATGGCAAAGAAAACGACTGATACCGGCAAGCAGGTTAATCCTGAAAAAGCTGTCGTGAAAACAAAATCGACAGCAAAAAAGGCAGCAGATGAAAAGTCAGCAAAAAAAACCTCATCTTCAAAGAAAGTTGCTGAAAAGGCGGCGCCTGAAAAAGTAGCCTCAGTAAAAGTGAAGAAAACATCAACATCAAATGCTATGCCTGCAATTACTGAAGTAAACCATGTGATACCGTTTAGCCGTTTCACTGATTTTGATATTGCCCTTTTTAAATCCGGAAAACATTATCGTTTATATGAAAAATTCGGATCGCATGTGGTAGAGTTGGAGGGGGTTATCGGTACCTATTTTTCAGTTTGGGCGCCTAATGCCCAATATGTTTCAGTAATTGCCAATTTTAATGGTTGGAACCGAGGCTCACATCCGCTGAATTCCCGCTGGGATTCGTCGGGTATCTGGGAAGGATTTATACCTCATGTTGGAGACGGGGAGACCTATAAGTACTTTATTAAGTCTTCTTCCGGCGAAGAGTTAGAAAAAAGCGATCCATTTGCATTACGCTGGGAGGAACCACCACGTACAGCTTCTATCGTAGGAGATACATTTTACGAATGGAAAGATACAACATGGATGAAGGACCGTTATCAGCACAATGCACTGGATAAACCATATTCAGTTTATGAAGTTCACCTGGGTTCGTGGATGCGCAGTCCTGAAAGTCCTGATGAGTTTTTAAGTTATATGCAATTGGCAGAAAAACTTGTTCCCTATGTGAAGGAAATGGGTTTTACGCACGTTGAATTTATGCCGATCGCGGAACATCCCTATTATCCCAGCTGGGGATACCAGGTAAGTGGTTATTATGCAGCATCCAGCAGATACGGCACACCTAAAGAACTGATGCATCTGATTGAGAAGTTTCACCAGGAAGGTATTGGTGTTATCCTTGATTGGGTCCCTTCACATTTCCCAGGCGATATACATGCGCTGTACCGATTTGATGGTACCCACCTTTATGAACATGCCGATCCACGCAAAGGGTTCCATCCCGACTGGAAATCATATATCTTTAATTACGGACGCAATGAAGTTAGAGCATTTCTTATCAGTAATGCGCTGTTTTGGCTCGACCGCTATCATGTAGATGGTTTGCGCGTAGATGCTGTTGCTTCAATGCTGTACCTCGATTATTCCCGAAATCATGGTGAATGGGAGCCTAATCAATATGGTGGCAATGAGAACCTTGAGGCGATCTCGTTCCTGAAAGAATTTAATGAGGCTTGCTATGCCAATTTCCCTGATACTCAAACAATAGCAGAAGAATCCACTTCGTTCTCCGGAGTAAGCAGACCTGTTTATACCGGCGGTCTTGGCTTCGGTATGAAATGGATGATGGGATGGATGCATGATACGATCAAATATTTTTCAACTGATCCGCTGTTTAGGAAATATCACCATAACCAGATCACTTTCAGTCTGATCTATGCCTTTACAGAAAACTTTATGCTGCCTTTCTCACACGATGAGGTAGTATATGGTAAAGGCTCAATGCTTACCAAAATGCCTGGTGATGAATGGCAGAAATTTGCTAATCTACGCCTGGTATACGGTTATATGTTTACACACCCCGGTGCCAAATTACTCTTTATGGGTGCTGAGTTTGGTCAGGGAACCGAATGGAACTTTAGTACCTCTTTAGACTGGTATGTGCTCGAATATCCTAATCACCAGGGGATTAAGGAAGTAGTAAAAGCTTTGAATAAGCTCTATAAAAGCGAGCCTGCATTATACGAAAAGGCCTTTGAAGCTGATGGCTTTGAATGGATAGATGGGGGGAATTCCGCTGATTCTGTACTGATCTACGGCCGTAAGGGGAAAGACCCCAAAAACGATCTGGTTATTATCCTCAATATGACCCCGACTCCTCATAAAAACTTTCGTGTTGGAGTTCCGTATGATGGCAGCTGGAGAGAAATATTCAATACCGACGAAAAATTGTTCTGGGGCAGCGGCGTAACTAACGCCAAAGCGCTTAAAACCGAGAAAAATAACTGGCATGGCCGCCAGCATTCCTTGTTGGTATCACTGCCACCTTTGTCGGTTATTGTATTAAAACAGGATAAATAAGCAGCATAAGGGCGAGGGCTATGAGAAGCAGGGGGTTTTATATATACCTGATAGTCACAATTGTAGTTTTGGCGATTTATATATATGGTATCGTAAAATATTATCCGGTATATAAAATCCCTGAACTTACCATAGGTGCGACGCCCATATTATTGTTATCATTTCTTACTGTTAAAGCATACAGAAACGACACCGGCGAAGACCTGATTTGAAACAGAAGGCCGGCTCCGTATTTCGGGGTACTTTGTATCGTATAGTTTAGTAAACATGTCTGGTCTTAGGGCTAACTTTGCTTACTTCGATATTTTTTTTGGTTTTAACTATAATCAAATCATAACATGAAAAAACTGTTATTCCTTTTAGTATTGCCTGTTATTTGTTTTTTGTCCTGCCAGCCAAAAGGGGGCAGCAGTACCACCGTCGCCGAATATTTTGCGCCACTTGATTCGGGCGTACAGGCCGCAGGCATTAAAATGGTAAGTATTCAGACGCCGGTTGGAAAATTCAAGGTATGGACCAAGCGCTTTGGTAACAATCCCCGAATTAAAGTGCTGTTGCTGCATGGTGGTCCGGCTATGACCCATGAATATATGGAGTGCTTTGAAAGCTTTTTCCCCAAAGAGGGTTTTGAAATGATTGAGTATGATCAGCTGGGCTCATTTTACAGCGATCAACCCCGTGATAGTAGCTTATGGACCACGCCTCGTTTTGTTGAGGAAGTAGAGCAGGTTCGTCAGGCACTAAAACTGGATAGTAGTAATTTTTACCTGCTTGGGAATTCATGGGGTGGGATTTTAGGTATGGAATATGCGCTTAAATACCAAAAGAACCTGAAAGGCTTGATCGTATGTAATATGATGGCAAGTATTCCGGCATATGCACAATACAATGCGGTGCTGCGCACTCAGATGCGTAAATCGTTGGTAGATAGTCTACAAAATTATGAAGCCAGGGGTATGTACAAAGACCCAACATACGAGTCTCTGGTTGTGAAAGAATACTACAACAAACATCTTTGCCGCCTGGCGGAATGGCCCGACCCGGTAAATCGTGCCTTGAACCATGTAAACGATCAGATATATACGATGATGCAAGGTCCAAGTGAATTTAAAGTAGGCGGGCGTTTATTGCACTGGGATATAACCAATCGCCTCAAAGAAATAACTGTGCCTACGCTCATGGTTGGCGCTAAATACGATACGATGGACCCGAAATATATGGAATGGATGAGCAAACAGGTGAAAAATGGAAAAAGCCTTTATTGCCCTAATGGTAGTCACCTGGCTATGTGGGATGATCAGCAAGTGTTTATGCATGGTGTGATCGGGTTTATTAAAGATGTTGACGCCGGGGTGAAATAGCGGTGATTCAAGTTGCCTGTGGGAATTCGTTGCCTGAGGTGATTCGCGTAGCCTGTGGTGATTCACGTTGCCTGTGGGGATTCACGTTGCCTGTGGGGATTCACGTTGCCTGTGGGGATTCACGTTGCCTGTGGGGATTCACGTTGCCTGTGGGGATTCACGTTGCCTGTGGGGATT
>CAISPD010000063.1 GCA_903887275.1 uncultured Mucilaginibacter sp. | reverse complement strand
CTTTTGTTTAAAACTTTACTTTTTATTTAATTTTTATTAATTTTAAATGCTAAAATAACTCACTTTAAACCTTAATAAAATGACTATCCATAGCCTTTTCAGTGTTGGTACATTATACCAGAATATTGCTTTTTATGCATTGATATTTGTGCTGGCAGGGTTAAATATCGAATTACTGCGTCATAATGCAAAAGAAGTTCATAGCAAGCACACAGCCTAGCTTTGGTTGCTCAATGCATTATTTTAAACATCAACTCTTTCATTAATTCGCCCGGTCCGGCGTTAGAATCAACGCCTTTGCTTTTCAAATCATACTCGCGAAGCAAGCCTATAATCTGCATAGTTTTCCCATAATTGTAAGATCGGCTGGCCAGTTCAAAATCTTTAATAAAAAAGGGGTTAACTCCCAATTCTCGGGCAAGGCTTTGTTGCGACTTATCCTTTGCATAATGATATTGCAGCACCCTGCTGAAAAAAGTATTAAGATTACCCAGCACCATTACCAAAGGGTTGGCTTTTGGATTGGCCTCAAAATAATTGATGATCTGGTTTACTTTGAAAGGGTCTTTCCTGCTTAAAGCAGCCTGAAGTTCAAATACGTTGTATTCGCGACTGATACCAATATTATCCTGAACATGTTTTAGGGTGATCAATTGTCCGGCGCTAACGTTGAGCACCAGTTTATCAAGCTCATTGGCAATTTTTGAAAGGTCATTTCCCAGATATTCTGCCATCATAGCTGAAGCCTGCTGCTCAATTTTATAACCTTTCGCACCAGCATAATCCTCTATCCACCCCGGAATTTTATTGTCGTAAAGCGAAGTTGATTCAAAGATCAATCCATTTTTATCAATGGCCTTGTAGGTTTTCTTTCGCTTATCAAACTTTCCATATTTGTAGCAAAAGATAAGCACAGTACTTTTTAAAGGATTCTCCAGATAACTTAACAAGGGGTCTATCCCTTTTTTGTCATCGTCTTCTTTACCCCATTTCAGGTCCTGAGCTTCCTTTACCAAAATAAGCTGGTAATCGGACATCATGGGATAACGTTTGGCAGCATTCAATACCGTCATCATATCAGTATCCTTGCCGTAGAGTACAGTTTGATTAAAACCCTTTTCCGCATCAGATAAAAATTGATGCTCGGCAAAATCACTTACTTCATCTATAAAATATGGCTCTTCTCCATGTAAAAGATACAGGGGTTTCACCCTGCGGTTTTTGATATCTTTTATTATTTCGTTAGCTGTCATACCCTGAACCCAAAAGTAGCGATTTGATGGTAATATCGGTTAATAAGTTGGGTAGTTGATTATGTTTTCAGGGCAGTGATTTCAAGCGCAGGCTCATTCGGGCTTTCCTCAAGGCAATAGCTAACAGTACGCGGACTTCCGGACTAAATAAATTAAATTTACCCCATGTTGCAGCCGCTCAATTTGCCGCCTTACCCCTTTAAGATCACCGACCAGGATGGCATACTGACTTTATTTGATGAGCTCAGGAAGAAAACCATAATTATTACCCCCGAGGAATGGGTTCGGCAACATTTTGTACAGTATTTGATCAATCAGAAAGAATACCCCCGGGCATTGATCAAGCTTGAGGGTGGATTGAAACTGCATGGCAGAGCCCGCCGAACTGATATTGTAGTGTTTAACAATAGTGGGGAGCGCATTTTGATCATTGAATGTAAAGCTCCTTCAATAAAGATCAGTCAGAAGACCTTTGATCAGGTAGCCCGTTATAATATGGTGCATCGGGTATCTTTACTTGCCGTGAGTAACGGATTGGAACATTATTATTGCCGCATCAGTTTCAATGATCAACAATACCATTTTATAGAGGATCTACCTTCCTACAATGAGCTATAAGATCAATCGAGTATTTCTACCAGGTTTTGCATTTTTTCTTTGAGCTCGTCGGGTTTAAATGGTTTCGAGACATAATCGTTCATCCCCGAATTAAAAACGCGTTCCTTGATATCATATAAGGCCGATGCTGTCAAAGCGATGATCGGTATATTGGCTTTTTTAGGATCGCGCATCTTTCTGATCTCCATAGCAGCGTCAAATCCGTTAAGTATAGGCATTTGAAGATCCATCAGGATGATATCAAAATTGCCGTATTGTACCATTTCTATGGCCCGCTCGCCATTTTCTGCTATAGTAGGTGTAATGCCCCATTTAGAAAAAAGCTTTTTCATCAGCATCACATTCACCATATTATCTTCAGCTATCAGCACCCGCAAATTGCTCAGCGAATCTACAGCAGAGGGCACATGAGAAAGGGTGGCTTTCTGCGGAACCGGCGTTGACTCTGTCGATACCGGGAACTCCATGGTAAATGCAAACTCCGAACCCTCTCCCGGCTGTGTATTAACATCCATGTGCAGGTTTTGAAGTTCAAGCAATCGTTTTACAATGGCAAGGCCCAGGCCCGTGCCTCCATATTGCCTGGTTGTAGTTATAGATTCCTGAGTAAAGGGTTCGAAGATCATGGCCAGGTTTTCTTTTTCGATACCTATGCCGGTGTCTTTGATGGAAAACCGCACATTGACAATATTATGCCTATCCTCCAATACCGAAACATTTACCCAAACTGTACCCGACGGTGTAAACTTAATAGCGTTGCTTATCAGGTTAAATACGATCTGGCTTAAGCGCGTAGGGTCGCCAATAACAACTTTATTGCGCAAGGTAGGATCGATGTAAACTTTGAAGGATAAGTCTTTTTCCTCTGCCTTCAATTTTTGCCCGCCACATACGTTTTGCATCAGGTCGGGCAGGTTGAATTTGATATTTTCAAACACCACCTTTCCGGCTTCTATCTTATTGAAATCGAGCACATCGTTTACCAATGCCAGCAGGTTGTTTGCCGAAAATTTCAGGATATCGAGGTTATCTTTCTGGTCGGGACGGGGATTACCCATCATCAGCAGATTGGTCATGCCGATAACTGCATTCAGTGGAGTACGTATCTCATGTGACATGATCGACAGAAATTCTGATTTGGCCTGCGCCGATTTTTCCGACTTTTCGATCACTTTTTCCAATTCCAGATTCAGATTACCACGCTCCTCGGCCGTTGCCCTTATCTGGCGTATACTTCGAATAAAGGCTGTATAAAAGTGCCCGTTCATAAATATGATCAGGATAAAATTGGCACAACCTGCAATGATAATTGTCGACTGGTCAAGCACCAATGGCTTGATACCGATCACATAATTATTGTCGTATTCAAGTAATTGAAACAGTAATACAGGAATGAGATTGACCAGCGAATAGAACATGCCACTCACCTGCCCCAACATATAAAAACTGAAGATGATGATCAGCAGCATTATCTGTGCGGTGATAATATCTACTTTCTGTATGGTAATAAATACGCTGCAGAGGTTTACCATAGTGGCCAATACCAGCAGGATATGCGATATAATGGCCCAGCGCGGCCTGAACGTAAAATACTTTAAAAGTATGACCAGGCTAAGCAGCAGGATTGAACTTGTAAAGGCGAGTATATATTGGTGATCGAGGTAGATATTGACCACCAGAGCTGCAACAGCTATAATTGCCAGCCAAAGTCCGTAATACAATAAACGGATGCGGGCCTGATCAAGGATGCTTTGTTCCCTTGTTAATATCTTATTGACGGAAAAATTAAAAAAGCCTACGTCTTTATTCATTACAGGCGCGTTAGCGTGGTATATTAACAATAACTAAAAATACATTGCCGGGACCAATTGACCAAGCATTAATATTTTTTTAACAGCACCCATTAGTAAGCAATTAGCCTGCCAAGCCGGCAAGGCTATCAACTGTAATTTTCAATTTTGCCTCTGCATCAGCTTTTTTCTTTAACTCATTTTCAATGATCTCGGGTTTTGCGTTTTGCATAAACCGCTCATTAGATAATTTAGCGTCTACCGATTTGAGAAAGCCAAGCAAGTATTCCTGCTCTTTCAGTAAACGTTCCTTTTCAGCTTCTGCATCAATTTTAAGCGCCAGGGGAATATAAAACTCGTCTTTTGATACCCTGAATGCTACAGCATCAGCTATTTTATCAGTTGCAAATGAAAATTCTCCTATGTTAGCCAGCTTGCTGATGATATTTTTAAACCGGGCATAATCTGCACCTGAGTTTGACTTGACCGAAAGCCGGAGGGTTTCTTTGGGTGATATCTGCTTACTTTGCCTTATCTCGCGAATTTTGGTAACGAGCTCTTTTACCAACTCTGTTTCGTTCAAAACGTGGGTATCAATTTGCCCGATATCCGGTATTTTTGCAACAATACAACAATCTTTCAAAGCACGCTGTTTGAATATCTCTTCATCATGCCACAGTTCTTCGGTAATAAAGGGCATAAAAGGATGAAGTATCTTCAAAATATCTTCAAAAAATAAGATCGTCTTGTCATAGGTTAGCCTGTCGATGGGCTGCTCGTAAGCCGGTTTGATCATTTCCAGATACCAGGCACAAAAGTCGTCCCAAACCAATTTGTAAGTAGACATTAATGCGTCCGAAAGTCGATATTGGGCAAAATAACTGTCAATCTCGGTCAAAGCCTGATTAAAGCGACTTTCGAACCATGCGATAGCAACATTATTTTCGCTGACCAGTGTTTCATCTACCTTCCATCCTTTTACTAACCTGAATGCGTTCCAAACTTTATTGGCAAAGTTCCGACCCTGTTCGCAGTGTTTTTCGTCGAACATCAAATCATTGCCGGCAGGCGAAGAAAACAGCATGCCAATACGCACACCATCGGCACCATATTTTTCTATCAGGTCGAGCGGATCGGGTGAGTTACCGAGCGATTTTGACATCTTACGGCCAAGCTTGTCCCGAACGATACCAGTAAGATAAACATTGCTGAAAGGTATTTGTCCCCTGAACTCGTGCCCAGCCATGATCATCCGTGCTACCCAGAAAAATAAGATCTCTGGCGCGGTTACCAGGTCGTTGGTTGGGTAGTAATAATTGATATCATCGTTATTAGGGTCTTTAAAGCCATCAAATACCGAGATGGGCCATAACCAGGAGGAAAACCAGGTGTCAACTACGTCTTCTTCCTGTACCAGATTCCCGTACTCGTGATTCGCCGCCCTGAATTGTTGTTCTGCTTCTTCTCTTGTTTTTGCTACAACCCACTGGCCTTTTTCATTGTACCAGGCTGGTATGCGCTGCCCCCACCATAGCTGCCTGCTGATACACCAATCCTTCACATTTTCCATCCAGTGACGGTAGGTATTGACAAACTTTTCAGGGATAAGCTTGATATCACCTTTCAGGACATAATCAAGCGCAGGTTTTGCCATCTCGTCCATTTTACAAAACCATTGCAGCGACAATTTGGGTTCGATAACTGCGTCTGTCCTTTCTGAAAAACCGATCTGCGATTTATAATCTTCTATCTTCTCTATCGCACCTGCACCTTCCAGTAAAGGAATAATTTTCTTACGTGCAACGAAACGATCCTCCCCTACCAATATCTGAGCTTTTTCATTGAGTTTGCCATCGTCATTTAAAATATCAACAACAGGCAAATGATGTTTTAAGCCAAGTTCGTAGTCGTTCAAATCATGCGCTGGTGTCACCTTCAAACAACCGGTACCAAATTCCATATCCACATATTCATCCAGGATGATCGGTATTTCTTTATTGATCAATGGCACAAACGCCTTCTTTCCATGCAGATGTTTAAACCGTTCGTCGTTCGGGTTGATACAAATAGCTGTATCCGCCATAATAGTTTCGGGACGGGTTGTTGCGATAATAACATAGTCTGAAGTCTCGAGTCTTGAGTCCAGAGCCATTTTGTTTTGACTTAGGGCTAAAGACTCAGGATTCAGGACTTGATAGCGTATATAATAAAGTTTCTGATTAACTTCTTTCCTGATCACCTCCTCATCCGAAACCGCGGTTTTACCCTGCGGATCCCAGTTTACCATGCGCACACCACGATAGATCCAGCCTTTTTTATACAGATGAATAAAAGTATCAATAACCGCCTCTGATAAGTCATCGTCCATCGTAAACCGAGTACGATCCCAGTCGCAGGAAGCACCTAGTTTCTTCAATTGTTCCAGAATGATTCCACCATATTTCTGGCGCCACTCCCAGGCGTATTCCATGAATTTTTCGCGACCGATCTCGTTTTTATTAATGCCTCGTTCTTTAAGCATAGCTACAACTTTAGCTTCGGTAGCTATACTGGCATGGTCGGTGCCTGGTACCCAGCAGGCATTCTTACCTTTCATTCGGGCACGGCGTATAAGCACATCCTGTATGGTGTTATTGAGCATATGACCCATATGCAAAACGCCGGTCACGTTTGGCGGCGGAATCACGATCGTATAAGGCTCACGTTCATCGGGCACCGATCTGAAAAAACCGTGCTCCATCCAATAACTATACCATTTATCCTCTGCTTCTTTAGGCTGATACTTTGTAGAAATACTCATGACGGGCAAAAATAATGTTTTAAGATCATAATTTGGGCATTTGCTTCGCAGCATTGGGCATTGGCAAAAGACAAAAGGACAAATGACCAATGACGCGCAGCAAATGACAGCGCAGCGAAATGACGCGCAACAAATGACCAATAACAGCGCAGCGAAATGACCAGGGAGTATCAAATTCTTGTTACATTCCCTACTTTCAAGGCTAATTTGCTAATTTCAACTTTTATCAAAAAATTAATATGAAACTAAGATTTTCACATTTTCTACTCGGCGGAGCGGTGGTAGTTACGGCTGCAGCTTTTGCACCGGATGGTGGCAAAAAGGCACCCGTTGGCCCACCAGGTAAATTTATTGATTCGGCTAATTTCGACTTTTCTATCAAGCCCGGAGACGACTTTTTCGACTACGCCAATGGCGCATGGATCAAAGGAAATGCTATTCCGGCAAAAGAAACACGCTGGGGTAGCTTTAATATCCTGCACCAGGAAAATACCGACAAATTATTAAGCCTGTTGGCCGAAGTGAGCAAAACAGCGGGTCAACCCAAAGGCAGTTTGAAGCAACGCGTTGGCGATTTATACGCTAGCGGTTTGGATAGCCTTGCGATAGAAAAAAGAGGATATGAGCCTATCAGGGCTGACCTTGCCCGTATTGATAACATAGCCGACCTGAACGGTGTAGTGAACGAATTGATCCTGCAAAGGGTAAATGGTGATGCTAGCCCGCTATTTGGTTCTGGTGTTGGCGCCGACTCAAAACACCCGAAATTGAATATTGTGGATTTCAGGCAGGGTGGTACAAGTTTGCCCGACCGCGATTATTACCTGAAGGACAACGAACGAAATAAAAAGATACTGGAAGCTTACAAAAAATACATCGTCACCTTATTTACGCTTACTGGTACAAAGGAGGAAGATGCCGCTAAAAATGCAGGAACCATTATCACAATAGAGACCGCACTGGCAAAAGCGCAATTAAGCCGTGTTGAATTACGCGATCCAAACCGAAGCTACAACAAATATGCTGTCACTGATTTTGATAAACTAACCCCACATTTAAACTGGACGCAACTATTGCCTCAGATGAAATTAAATGGGGTTGATACCGTTAATGTGTCACAACCCGATTTCTTTAAAACAGCAGATGCACTATTGGTGGCTACTCCGGTAGCAGACTGGAAGACCTATTTAAAATGGAATATGTTGAAAGGTTCGGCTTCGGCATTGAGTTCGCCGTTTGTAAAAGCTAACTTTCAATTCAGCAGTGCTTTAAGCGGACAGAAAGTGCAAACACCCCGCAATGAGCGTACCGCTAACCTTGTCGACGGCAGCATAGGGGAATTACTCGGTCAGTTATACGTTGAAAAATACTTTACGCCAGCGGCCAAGCAGTATATGGTGACATTGGTGAATAACCTGAAGTCTGTGCTGGGCGATCGTATCAAACGATTGGAATGGATGAGTGATGTTACCAAGCAAAAAGCATTGGCTAAACTAAACGCCTTTACTGTAAAGATTGGCTATCCCGACCAATGGCAAAATTATGCAGGGCTTGTCATTGAACGCAATGATTATTATGGTAATTTGAAGCGAATTTCAAAATGGCGTTACAATTACAATGCAGGTCAACTGGGCAAGCCTGTTGACAAAAAACGTTGGGGAATGACTCCACCAACCGTAAATGCATACTACAACCCAAGCAATAACGAGATCGTATTCCCGGCAGGTATATTGCAGTTCCCATTCTTCGATTTTAAAGCTGATGATGCCGTAAATTACGGCGGTATTGGCGCTGTTATCGGACACGAGATGACCCATGGTTTTGACGATCAGGGTCGCCAGTATGATGCTGATGGCACGCTGCGCGACTGGTGGATCAAAGAAGATGCTGATAAATTTAAATCCCGTGCCGATCAGGTTGTAGCTCAATATAATGGCTTTACGGTATTGGATACTTTGCACGTAAACGGCAAACTTACACTAGGCGAAAATCTTGCCGATCTTGGCGGACTGAACATTGCGTATGAAGCCTTCAAGAAAACAAAAGAGGGTCAATCAACTACGAAGATAGACGGGTTTACACCCGACCAGCGTTTCTTTTTGTCATGGGCCCAGGTATGGCGCGGTTCACAACGTCCGGAGTCAGCTGCCCAGCGTATCCTGACAGATCCGCACTCACCGGAAAAGTACCGTTGCAATGCGCCGATAACCAATATTGATGCCTGGTACGCGGCGTTCAACATCCAACCCGGCGACGTGAATTACAAGAAGCCTGAGGACGGGATACATGTCTGGTAGATTTTAACTATACGCCCTGCTGGCCGACCCTATAAGTTGGGCAACGGGCGGTTGTACAGCCATGGGGTAAACACAGCTAACACAATTTCGGTTGTATTTATTATAACAAAGCCTGTTAACCTTAGTATGGTAAGTAATTTAAACTGGTGATATTGCGCAATTGGCGCTCATAAGTCAAAGCCCGGTCAGCGACCGGGCTTTTGCATTTTAACCCCAGCCTTGGAGGGTTCCTTTCCTAATAGTCGTAGCCCGGTTTGTTAGTAAATCCCGGTTCCATTTTTCAGCGATCCAAAACGATTTACTTCATATTCCAATGAAACTATCTCAGGAACTTGGGGGAGTATTTCCTCATTTTGAGCATAATTTCTGCAAAAGATTTGCGGACCAGGCAATAAGCTTCAATACTTTATGCCAGGGAAAAAACTGCGGTTTTAGCAATCTGAGGGCAGTTTTGGAATGAAACAACCTTGCCCTACGGATGGCAAAGTATTTATTCTGCACAATTATTGCCTTGATATTATCCCGGTTCGCACACCATTTAATTATTGATTACTAACACCTAGTCGTTTGAAAAAGCATTTACTAATCACGCTAATTGCCTATATTTTTATATCAGCAACCATAAAAGTACATGCACAGGCACCAAATACCACCTATAATACGCCAAATACTTTCGTATATGGCACCGCTATTAGCCCGTTGAACCCGGACAATAGCCTGGGAGGTATGCCCACAAGCTATTCTATCGATACTCCGCTTCCTGCCGGCCTTTCGTTTGATACCGGTACTGGTGTTATTTCCGGAACTCCTACCGCCATTGCGGCGGCGGCTGTTTATACCATAACGGCAACTAACGGGAGCGGTAGCTCGACATTTGGGGTAAGTATTGAAGTGGATCAAGCCCCTTTGACCATTATTGCTAACGATCAAACAAACACCTACGGATTAGTTTTTAATTTTACCGGAACGGAATTCTCTACCTCAGGTTTGGTAAATTCCGATGTGGTATCGTCAGTATCATTTAGCAGCACCGGCGCCACCGCTACTGCAACAGTCGCTGGCGGCCCCTATGCCATCATACCGAGCGCTGCTAGCGGAACCGGTTTAGCCAATTATAACATTACTTATGTAAACGGTTCAATGACCGTTAACACTGCATCATTAACGATCACCGCAAACGATCAAACCAAAACTTATGGATCGGCATTTACTTTTACGGGTACGGAGTTCTCAACCTCTGGTCTGGTAAATTCAGATGCGGTTTCAACAGTAACACTCAGCAGCACCGGTGCTGCCGCTACTGCAACAGTTGCTGGCGGCCCCTATGCCATCGTCCCAGGCGCTTCAAGCGGAACCGGTTTGGGCAATTATAACATTACCTATGTAAACGGTTCAATGACTGTTAACACGGCATCATTGATGATTACCGCTAACGATCAAACAAAAACCTACGGATCGGCATTTACTTTTGCAGGAACAGAGTTTTCTACCTCAGGTTTAAAAAATAGCGATGCAGTAACCAGCGCTACCATAACAAGTACTGGTGCAGCGGCAACAGCAACAGTTGCCGGCAGCCCTTATGCTATAGTACCAGGTGCAGCTGGCGGAAGCGGTTTAGCCAATTATATTATAACTTATGTAAACGGCTCTTTGACCGTTAACACAGCAACGCTGACGATCACTGCTAAAGATCAAACGAAAAACTATGGATCGGCATTTACTTTTGCAGGAACAGAGTTTACTACAATAGGTCTATTAAATTCAGATGCTGTATCGGCGGTAACTCTTTCCTGCGCCGGTGCTCCTGCAACAGCTACAGTTGCTGGCGGCCCTTACGCAATAGTACCGGGCGCAGCTAGCGGAACCGGATTAGGCAATTATAACATTACCTATGTAAACGGTTCACTGACCGTTAACACGATATCATTGACGATTACCGCTAACGATCAAACCAAAACCTACGGATCGGCATTTACTTTTGCAGGAACAGAATTTTCTACAGCAGGATTAAAAAATAGCGATGCAGTAACCAGCGCTACTATAACAAGTACAGGCGCAGTGGCGACAGCAACAGTTGCCGGTGGCCCTTATGCTATTGTACCAGGTGCAGCGAGCGGTACTGGCTTAGCCAATTATAATATAACATATCTAAACGGTTCAATGACCGTTAACACCGCAACGCTGACGATTACAGCTAACGATCAAACGAAAAGCTATGGTTCGGCATTTACTTTTGCTGGAACAGAGTTTTCTACAGCAGGTTTAAAAAATAGCGATGCAGTATCCAGCGCAACGATAACAAGTACAGGTGCAGCGGCAACAGCAACAGTTGCCGGCGGCCCGTATGCTATTTTACCAAGCGCAGCAAGCGGAACCGGTTTAGCCAACTATGCCATTACATATGCGAATGGTACAATGACGATAAATAAAGCTACTTTAACGATTACCGCCAACATCAATAACAAGACCTACGGCAATGCACTGAGCAACGGTTCATCAGCTGCATTTACCCCGACAGGTTTGCAGAATGGTGAAACCGTGGG
>CAISPD010000062.1 GCA_903887275.1 uncultured Mucilaginibacter sp. | reverse complement strand
TTTTATAACAAATACAAAACAATTAATCATTTAGAGCAAAAACAAATTGCCATTGAGCATACGCACTTTGTTTATAAAAAACCTCTGGTTTCCGCTTTAATGCTTAGTACCACAATTGTTCCGGTTTTTTATGACCATCCGCCCGTATTCTGCCTTGAATGCCTGTTTCTTATCAATACTTTTTTAATACTGGTCATGGTGCGGGATCATTTTCCACTCTCGTTATTCCGTTTCTTTTTCGCATTATTTTGGGTAACAATTGGCTATAGCCTGAGTAATCTTTTGATACAAATTACTGACGCCGATCGTTATGCAACTTTTGTACTGAGTATAATCTGTGTTATACTCGCCATGATATTTTACCGAAGTTTACGGAAAGAACCTCAGCAACATCTTAAATATACCAAGCTAACGCTTTGGGTATTTATTTTGATGCATTTACTTTCGATCGGATTAAATATTACCGGCCGATTTAGTCTGGCCAAGATCATTGGCACTACTGCCGTATTTAGTTTATGGATGACGATGGCGCTTTATTTCATCATCCGTATCATTATTCAGGTGCTGTACCTGCAGCTGCACACCAAACGTGCCGAGCACAGTGTTATTGGTTTAGTCGACTATAATACGCTTCAAAATAAATTCCGTTCGGTGCTAACGCTATTTGCTACCATCCTCTGGTTCGTTTTTCTACTGGAAAATTTGAATATAGACGACTATATACATGATACGGTTTACGATTTCCTGGTATTAAAACGTAGTATTGGTGGATCAACCTTCACCTTCGGTGGTTTTGTTGCATTTTTCCTGGTGATCTGGGTTTCGTCAATGTTGTCAAAAGTTATAAGCTACTTCTACGATATTTCTGCCCAGCACTCAACCGACCTTGCTGCACTTAAAAAGAAGAACCGTGCCTCTACCTTGTTGATACGCATCGGAGTGTTTACTATAGGTTTCCTGTTAGCTGTTGCTGCCTCAGGTTTTCCATTAGATAAGCTGACCATCATCTTTAGTGCATTTGGTGTAGGTATTGGTTTTGGCTTGCAAAACGTAACTAATAACCTGGTATCAGGTATGATATTAGCTTTCGAGAAACCAATACAGATCGGCGATATCATTGAAGTAAATAACCGTATGGGTACCGTAAAAGAGATTGGTATACGCTCGAGCAAGTTGGCTACCGGTGAAGGTTCGGAAATTATCATACCTAATGGAGACCTGATCTCGCAAAACGTAGTTAACTGGACACTAAGTAATACCAACCGGCAGGTAGAAATAATGGTAAGTGTTGCCACAGGTACCGAAATTGCCAAAGTGACCAAAATATTGAAAGAGACACTTTCTAACCGGACTGATATCATGATCCATCCCGAGCCACAAATATTTTTACATGGATTAACCGATAAGTCGATAGATTTTAAAGTGCAGTTTTGGGCCGCAGATATTTCAGAATATCAGGAATTACGCAGCCGGGTACTGATCAATATTTCGGACGGATTCAGTAAAGAAGGAATTCTTTTCCCAAAAAGCTAATAAAAGTCTTTCGCTGAGAGTGAGCTATAGCTGCGCTTCTTTTTTACAAAAAAATCGAATACGATACTCCTGCGGTACATACCTTTGAGCGCCTGCAGGTTGCTACGCTTATAACGCACTCTTGGTCCTCCGCCTTTAAAAACCTGTAACAAAAAATTCTGATGCGCCCGGCTCACAGCCCAAGCATCGCGTCTTTTGCCTTCATTCAAAAATCGAACTATCGCCAGTAGGTCCATCCAAAAGCGAACGAAGATAATTGCAGTTGCACGCCAAACTGAAAGGTTATTTTTTAGCAACAAAAGGTTGTTTCGGAAATTGAGGTAAGTTTTAAATGGATTTTCGGTATTCAAGGTACCGCCGCCAACGTGATAAACTTCAGATTGGGCACAATACATCACCTTATAGCCCATATTTTTCAATCGCCAGCAAAGGTCAATTTCCTCCATGTGGGCAAAAAACCTGTCGTCAAAGCCGCCAGCTTCATGCCAGTATTTAGCTTTTACAAACAATGCCGCACCAGATGCCCAGAATACTTCGTCCGACTGTTCGTATTGACCGTTATCGGCTTCAATTTCATAAAACATCCTGCCGCGGCAAAAAGGATAGCCATATATATCTATAAAACCACCGGCGGCGCCAGCATGTTCAAAATAGCCCTTATCGTTATAAGCTTTAATTTTTGGAGCAGCAGCAGCAATCATATCGTCCGACTCCATTTGAGCAATAATGGGTTCTATCCAGCCCTCGGGCACCTCAACATCAGAGTTAAGCAGCACCAGGTAGTCGGCTTCGATCTTTTCTAAAACCCTATTATAGCCACCGGTAAATCCATAGTTCTTATCGTTCTGAATAACCCTGACACCAGGGAAATTAGCTTGCAAAAACTCAACAGAACCATCGGTAGAACCATTATCGCCAACAATAATGTCAAGATTAGTCCAGGAAGAAGCAAGCACCGAAGGCAGGAATTGACGCAAGTAACCGATACCATTCCAGTTCAGGATTACTACAGCTACTCTGGGCTTTTTTTCCATCGAAAAGATTACAACCGGCCTATTCCGGAATAAGCCTGCAATTATATGTTTTTAATTGCAATACCGGAAGCCGTAACTGCTCAATCAAAAAAAATTGGTTTGGCAACATCAGAAGGTTTGATCTTCCACCTGCGGTGCGACCATAGCCAATACTCTGGTTTTTCCCTGATCTGCTCCTCCAGGTACGAAACCTGGATCTTCGTGATCTCGAAAGGCTTAGTTTCCTTTGGGTTGTCAACCAGGGGCACCAGTGTATAAGTATAATGTCCACGTTTTACCAGATCGATCCTATAAAAAACCACGGCACAATCGCGTATCGTACTTAATTTCTCAACGCCGATAAAAACTGCAGTGGGTTGGTTCAAAAAATTGGTAAAATATAAAGCTTCATCGCGCGATGGCGTTTGATCGGCAGCCAGTACTGTGATTGTAAGCTCATTTTTATAGGCGATCAGTTTGCGTAGTGTTTGACGCATTGATATCATATTGGCACCGAAACGGGAACGGGTACGATTGATAAAATCGGTAAAAATTTCACTCGATTGCGGTTTGTAAACGATCAACTTGGTATGGTCGGTCAGGAAACCGAAATCAAGGCAGGCCATCTCCCAATTGCAGTAATGCCCGGCGGCAGCAAGGATGCTTTTCCCCTGATCGAAATAGTGGGCTACTATTTCGGGATTTGTACATACCATCCGGCGTTTTACCTGCTTTTCAGACATACTGACCGACTTGATCGTTTCGAGCATCAAATCGGCCATATATCTGAAATATTTGATCTCTATTCGCTTGCGTTCCTGTACTGTTTTTTCCGGGAACGAGTTGGCAAGGTTCTCCTGTACTACTTTCCGACGGTAGCCGATCAGGTAATAAAGAATAACAAACAGGATATCGGAAATAATGTATAAAAGCCAAAACGGAAAAAGCGAAAGCAGGTATAAAAAGAATATCCCGATATAGGCAAAGCCTCGTTTTATCATTATTTTATCCGAATTTTGCCACAAACATAGAAACTATGATCGAAAAAGGCGCTGTTTTACCTTTGTTTTATCTACCCCCAATTGAATATTTCACGGAGATCAATATCCATAATCCTGATTTTTTGATCGAGAAATATGAACATTTTCCAAAGCAAACCTACCGTAACAGAGCACATATATATTCGCCCGACGGCCTGCTTACGCTAGTTGTTCCGGTAGTCAAAGGTTCCAAAATGCACACGCCGGTAAAAGATGTTAAAATAAGCTACGACTTTAAATGGCAGCGATTACATTGGCTGAGCCTGCAGGGATGCTACCGTCGCTCTGCCTATTTTGAATATTATGAGGACGATCTTGCGCTGTTCTATGAAGCACAGGAACCATTCCTGTTCGACTACAATGAGAAGCTTTTACACCTGTTGCTTAAATTGCTGAAAATAAAAGCTACGCTGAAATTTACCCATGAGTATGAGGCAGAAATCCCTAACTTACTTGATCTGAGAGATAGTATTCATCCTAAAAAAGCTTCAAAATACCCACAGAAGCAATACTACCAGCTTTTTGAGGAAAGACATGGTTTTATCAATAATTTAAGCATAGTCGACCTGCTTTTTAACCAGGGACCACAAGCGATAAATTATTTATAGACCATATCAAGCAATCAGTGTCTTTTGCTACTTTTTACTTCTGGAATTCAGGTTTTAGTTCAGCTTTCATCACCTTTCTGAATTTTTCTACTTTCGGTACCGAAACCGCGTTGAGGTATGGATTTTCATTCAAATGAAGCCGGTAATAGCCCTGGTGATATTTTTCGGCTGCATAAAATACCTTGAATGGCACAACTTGCGTTACTATCGGAGCCTCGTAATGCTTTGAAGCATTGATCTTTTTGATCTCGTCCAATATAATTGCTTTTTCCTGATCAGTTCGGTAAAAAGCGATAGAACGATAATCAGTACCCTCATCGGGTCCTTGTCTGTTTAATTCGGTAGGGTTATGGGCAAAAAAGAATGCATGAACCAAAGTTTCATACGATATCACTTTCGGATTATAATAGATCTGCACCACTTCGGCATGGCCGGTTTCACGGGTACAAACATCCTGATAACTTGGATTTTTAGTGGTTCCACCCGCATATCCCGATATCACAAAATCAACCCCTTTTAACTCGAACATGGCCTCATGCATACTCCAAAAACAGCCACCGCCAAAGGTAGCAACGGCTTCACCCGGTTTAGGCTGTGGTATAGCAGCAAATTCCTGATTTTGCGCGCCGGCACAGCTAACATATAATAAGGCAGCTACCCAGCATATCATTAATTTCTTTATCATAAATATCTCTTGTGTTTCTACAGATTTACGCAAACTTAATACTATCAGTTGATGCTATTTGTCATTACCGGGTAATATACCGGGCGATTTATAAACGGTCTCTTTTACCAGCAGCAATATTTTCGACAAACCATTTATCTTGATCTCATAAGCTGTTGAAAGCAACATTCCCATTCTACCTGGCGGAAAACCCTTCTTCTTGAGCCATTCAAGGTAATAAACCGGCACATCGCAAATGAGCGTTCCCTGATATTTACCAAAGGGCATCTTGGTAGTAACTACCTCTATTAAAACTTTCCGGTCAGGGCTTATATTTTCCACCCGGTAAAATTACATGATAATGATCGTTATCAGGGGACAATAAACTTAAAACAGATAATTTAGCAAAGTGTTGTACCTCTACCTAACAAATTAATATGAAACAGATATTCGAGGCTTTTTTAAGCGGAACAGAGAACAAGGTTGAGGGAATAGCAAAACCAGTAATTGCATCGGGTTTTGTTACACCGTATGATTTCAAGTCTATTGACGGGCGCTTACACCTGATCATAGGCAAAGATGAAGAAGAAAATTGGGTAAGAATTGGAGGGACGGAACCTTATTTTTCGAGCTGGGTCAATGAACTGGCTCAACAGATAGCAAAGCACAAACGCAGATAATATCGAATGGAAAAACGTGAATTAGGCAGATCTGGCATACTTGTTACGCCTTTTTGTTTTGGGGGTAATGTTTTTGGTTGGACCGCCAATGAAAAAACATCCTTTGAATTACTGGATGCAATGGTTGATTTTGGCTTCGATTTTATCGACACGGCCGACATCTATTCTTCCTGGGCACCGGGCAATAAGGGCGGCGAATCGGAAACGATCATTGGCAAATGGCTGAAAAACACGGGCAAAAGAGATAAAGTAATTATAGCGACCAAAGTTGGAAAACCAATGGGGCTGGGTAAACAGGGTTTATCAAAGGCTTATGTGACCAAAGCTGTAGAAGATTCGCTTAGGCGCTTGAATACCGATTATATCGACCTGTACCAATCGCACGATGATGACAAAGAAACTCCATTAGAAGAAACCCTGGGCATTTTTACAGACCTGATCATTGAAGGTAAAGTGAGGGCGGTTGGTGCATCAAACTATTCAGGAGAGCGCTTGCAAGAGGCTTTAACTGTAAGCAGGAAAAATGGACTAGCACAATACCAAACTTTACAGCCCGAATATAACCTGTACAGCCGGGAAGCTTATGAAACCGAATTGTCGCCGGTAGTGTTGCAGAATCGCATTGGTATTATCCCCTATTATGCGCTGGCAAGCGGGTTTTTGACGGGTAAATACCGCTCGGAGGCCGATCTGGTTAAAAGTCCGCGTGGGCAGGGTATCAGAAAGTTCCTCAATGAAAAGGGTATGCGGATATTGAATGCGCTGGACAAAGTTGCAGAGGAATATGAAACCAACCCGGCAGCTGTGGCATTGACATGGTTAAACACCAGGCCGGGTGTAATTGCTCCGATCGCAAGTGCCACCAGCATTGCTCAATTGAAAGAAATTACTGCTTCAGCGCATATCAAATTGAATAATTCAGCAATCGAATTACTGACCAGCGCCAGCCAAAACTAAAAAACCACCTGCGCGTATAGCGCGGTGGTCTTGTTGTTAAATTGATTTTGAGGGAATTATTATCTTCCGCGGCGATAGTCGCGATTATATTGTTCATGATTCCTCCAGTCGCCATGATCATCATTCCGGCGATCATGGTTTTCAAATCGGCGATCGTCACCCTCATACCTGTGGTCGTCATTTCTGCGTTCGTCGCGATAGTTATTGGCATAACCATATTCATCATTGCGGTTGTACCACCTGCCGTTAAAATTATTGCCGTTATAATGATCACGATAAAAATTATCGTTCATATAAGGACGTTCGGCACGAACTTCAAACCTGCGGGCACTTCTCCAATCGTAGTCGCGGTAAGCACCTGGCAGGTAAGCTGCCGATACCCATGAACCACCATCATTATAATAATAGCATTGTTCATTTACATTGTAGTAAGCTCCTACATCGGGCAGGTAGTAATAATCGTTGTTATAAATGGCTGGCCTGTTGTATACGGCTTGAACCGGTGCTTGTACATATACCCGGCGGGGTGCAAAACGTAAACCAAAATGAAACCTGATCTGTGCATCTGCGGTATTAAATAGTATACCACTCATTGCTATGGCTGATATTAAAATTAACTTTTTCATTTTCTTGTGTATTTATAGTTCTGACACGTTCCATTTGAAAAAGTTTAATGAGTCAATACAAAATCCAGACATATTTCATTGATTTAAAATTTTATTTTATAAATTACCATTAATGAAAAATAAAATATTTCTAACTATGAAAAGCATATGAAAAAATCCGGTTTGCCAATAAAAAATTGAGCTCTGATTTTGTCATTTATAATTAATAATCCAGGCTAACAGTATTGTATAACTGTTTTGATACAGGTAAGCATGCAATATTTATCTTCCAAACAATTAGATTTGAACAATAAAGGTAAATTGATATGAAAAGAAAATACTTAGTTTCATTTTTGCTTCCGCTGGTAGCTGTATTTGGAATTTTTACGATGCTGGCTTTAAAAAATGGCAGCACTGATCTTAAACCTGAGGCATCGAACGCCGGTTTAACACTACCTTCAGGATTTAGTGCGGCGATCATAGCCGATAACCTCGGCGGAGTGCGCCACATTACTGTAACTCCACAGAATGAGATCTATGCTAAGCTAAAAGGACTAGAACATGGCAAGGGCATCTTGTTACTCCATCAAAATGGCGACAAAGCTGAGGTTAAATCAAGCTTTGGATCATTTGGCGGTACAGGTATCGCTGTAAAAAATGGCTACCTATATGCTTCCTCAGATCAGGAAGTTTTTCGCTTTAAGCTGAATGTTCAAAATGAAGTGATCGACCCGAATATGCCGGAAACTGTAGTAACAGGTTTATTGAATCGGGGTGAGCACGAAGCCAAAGCAATTACGTTGGACAATGCGGGGCATCTTTATGTAAATATTGGCGCTTATTCAAACGCCTGTCAGGTAAAAGATCGCGAAAAAGGTTCACCGGGTCAGAAAGGTTGCCCGATATTAGATTCGGCTGGAGGCATCTGGCAATTCAGTGCCAGTAAACTGAACCAGCATTATGGCGATGGTATTCGTTATGCAACCGGTTTAAGAAACGTGGTTGGTATTACCTGGAATCAGCAGAAAAATCAGCTTTTTGTGATGCAGCATGGACGCGACCAGTTACACGACCTTTATCCGCAATATTTTACTGAAAAGCAGAATGCCGAATTACCGGCAGAATGTATGTACGCACTGAACAAAGGCGATAACGCAGGCTGGCCATATATGTACTATGATTGGCAAACGCATAAAAAAATGCTGATGCCTGAATATGGTGGCGATGGCAAAAAAACAGGTGGTGAAAAGGCCATAGATCCTGCCGCTGCTTTTCCGGGTCACCTGGCTCCCAACGGTTTATTATTTTATACAGGCAATCAGTTCCCGGCAAAATACAAGAACGGTGCATTTATAGCTTTCCATGGCTCCTGGAACCGCGCTCCTGAACCACAAGCTGGCTACTTTGTAGTATTTCAGCCTTTTGTAAATGGTAAACCCGCCGGGAAATGGGAAGTATTCGCCGATGGCTTTGCCGGAACAGCTGATCAGAAAGCCAAAGGTGCAGCTTTACACCGTCCTTGCGGTTTAGCACAGGGTCCGGATGGTGCTTTGTATGTGAGTGATGATAGCCGGGGAACCATCTATAAGATCACCTATAAGAAATAAGATAAAAAAGTTATTTTAAAAGAAAGGCCCCGAAAATTCGGGGCCTTTCTTTTGGAGCTTTTTTAAATCAAAAATCAGGCAAACCAATCAAATAAATCATTTTGTTTTAACGCAGATTTTTCCTTTCCATCAAAATCTTTAATGATCTTTCCCTCAGCCATCTGGATGATGCGGTTGCCATAGGTAAAAGCATCTTTTAAATTATGGGTAACTAAAATAGCTGTCAGTTCAAATTCATCGATCAGTCGTTCAGCCGTTTTCATTACGATTTCTGCTGATCTGGGATCGAGCGCGGCAGTAGGTTCATCAAGTAACAATACTTTGCAGTTATCCATCACACTCATTAATAGGGTCAATGCCTGTCGCTGCCCGCCAGATAAAGTACCCATGAGCTGCTCGGTTTTATTTTCAAGGCCCATACCCAGACTTGCAATTTTGTCTTTTACCTGGCTCTTAAACTTTGGATTGACGCCGATTGTCAGCCCCTTTGGTTGGGTACGGATAGCTGCCAATCGGAAATTGTCGATAATACTAAGGTCAGGTGCCGTTCCACTTAGTGGATTCTGAAAAACCCGGGCGATCCACTCGCTGCGTTTAAATTCCGGGAGCTTAGTGACACCTGTTTCATTGATGGATATATGGCCAGAAGACGGTAAGATACTGCCTGCCACCAGATTTAATAGGGTTGTTTTACCCGAACCATTGGACCCTACAATGACCAGGAATTCTTTTTCGACAATGCTAAGGTTAACGCCATTGACGGCGTTTACCTGGTTTGCCTTGCCCCTATTAAATACCTTATGTACCTGCCTGAGTTCGATCATGATGAATTTTTGAAAGATAATCGCGGCAGGCCAACAATCAATAAAACGAAAACTGCCGTCACCAGTTTGAGCAAGGTTGGACTAACGCCAATACTTAGCGTAACCGCAATGACGAACTGGAAAATAATAGCACCTGATAGCACGAGAGTCAACGTAAACCAAACCGAAGTAATGCGAAACCAATTGACCAGGGCCTCGGCAATAATTACAGATCCCAGGCCTGTAATTACTATGCCAATACCCATATTAATATCGGCAAAGCTTTGAAACTGAGTGATCAAATATCCACTCAACGCGGTTAAAGCATTTGCAAGAGCCAAACCAATGATCTTCATCCGGTCGGTATTAACGCCTAATGCACGAATCATAGATTCGCTATTGCCCGTAGCACGCATAGCTATGCCGAAATCAGTTTTAAGCAAATAGCCGATCAAAAGGGCTATTATAGCCACGAATGCTATCAACACAAAAAAGGTATTCTTATTAGGATCAGATGCAAAATTAATGAGCGAAAACAGCGTAGAAACATTAATTAAGGGAATGTTTGAACGGCCCATGATCGTAAGATTGACCGAATAAAGCGCATACATCACCAGTATACCTGCCAGCAATGCATTGATCTTTAACTTGGTATGAATGAATCCGGTAAGAGCACCGGCCGCAGCTCCGGCAGCAATTACAGCTGGCAGTACGATATAAACAGGCTGGTGAGCCATTAGTAATTTAGCGGCAATCACCCCGCCAAGCGTATAGCTGCCATCAGTAGTAATATCAGGGATGTTAAAAATCTTCATGGAAATATAGATCCCCAGCGCGATAGCCGAAAAGCAAAGTCCCTGTATTAACGTCGCCAGATAAAAATCCATTATTTTACAGCTTCAAAGTTAGACGGGATGATGATGTGATATTTTTGCGCCGCTGCAGCATTATATACCCGTTTACGAACTTTTACCATCTCGGGCTTAAAACCATCAGTTTTCTTTGATTTCAGAAATTGGGCAGCCTGCTCTCCGGCCTGATATCCCCAAAGGTACATATCGGCACCAAAAGCTGCTACGGCACCTCGCTTTACCAAACCAGCTTCACTGGTAAAAATGGGCACTTTGGCCTGATTACAGCTTTTCAGGATAGTTTCAAAAGAAGCGAAAACACTGTTATCTGGTAGCGCAAAGAAAGCGTTGATATGTTTTGACAACAGTGATTGTGTAACCAACTGTGCATCGGCCGAATTATTTAATGCCAAAACTTCGAGCGTAACATTCGACCTGGCTGCAAGTTCTTTGAGGCGGTTAACCGCATCTGCTGATTGTGGTTCGGACTGATTATAGATCATCCCTATAACCAATTTGCCGCTGGCAGACTTTAAAAGGGTGGTGATGATATTAAAGGAGGTATCTATATAATTCAGGTCCTCTACCACGCCAAATAAATTCGGTGGATTCTCACCGGTAGAACTTACCACATTCATTCTTGCCGGGGTTGGTGATACCATTGCAAATACCGGTATAGTTTTGGTTTTCTGAATGGCTGTAACGGTAGATAATGTAGTGCAGGTTGCCAGCAGATCAACTTTCCCGGAAATAAACTGGTTAACGATCAAACCAAGTGTTGGCTGATCGCCTTCGGCGTTGTGATACTCTATTTTAATATTGTGCTGATCATCGCTAAACCCGTTTTTCTTCAGGGCGTCTGTAAATCCGGTTCGTGCCTGTCCTACGGTTGCATCTTCAAAGGCATCAACAAACCCAACTACCGGAACATCACTTTTTTTCTGTTCGCAAGCCATTAGCATGACAAGTAAGAAGAACAAAGGCAAGTATTTAAAAGGCTTCATCCGACTAATTTAGATAATGCGTCTGAAAGCAGAAAGAATTAGGAAGAAAGCTTTAGCTAATAAGGCAAAAAACGGTAAAAGTTTACCGCTTTTTGATAATTTAGCCCTTGCATGATAACCATCAATTCAAAATTACCCCAGGCGGGCACAACTATATTTACCGTAATGTCGGCACTTGCCAATGAGGTTGGCGCAATCAATTTGTCGCAAGGCTTTCCCGATTACATGACCTCGCCCGAGCTGATCGAACTGGTCAACCAGGCCATGCAGCAAGGCTTTAACCAATATGCGCCTATGGCAGGTTATTTGCCTTTGAGGCAAGAGATTAGTCGAAAAACTGAAAAACTATATGGTGCCTATTATGACCCCGATACCGAAATAACCATCACTGCAGGTGGCACCCAGGCAATATACACGGCTATCGCCACCGTAATACATCCCAATGACGAGGTGATCATCTTTGAGCCCGCATTTGATTGTTATGCTCCGGCAATAAAAATTGCTGGTGGCGTAGTAAAATCATTAGAACTTGAGCCACCAGATTACCGCATCAACTGGGAGCTGGTAAAGCGTTTGGTTAGCAGCCGTACACGGATGATCATTATTAATTCGCCTCAAAACCCAACTGCTACTATCTTGCGGCAGGAAGACATAGATTCCCTATATGATATTGTAAAAAACAGGGATATATTTATTTTGAGCGATGAAGTTTATGAACACCTGATTTATGATGGTCAGGAACATCTGAGTATTGCACGATACCCCGGGCTAAAGGAAAGAAGCTTTGTTGTAGCTTCTTTTGGCAAACCATTTCATGCAACAGGATGGAAAGTGGGATATTGTATGGCGCCGGCAGCGTTGATGAGCGAATTCAGAAAGATACACCAGTTTTTAGTATTCTGTGTCAATGCGCCTGTTCAAAAAGCTTTGGCCGAATACCTTAAAAACGAAAACCATTACATGGGCCTTACTGAACTTTTCAGACAAAAACGAGATTATTTCAGACAGGGTTTGGAAGATACCCGTTTTGACCTGCTACCTTGTGCCGGCTCCTATTTTCAATCTGTGCGGTATAGCCGGATAAGCGACGAAAAAGATGCCGAACTTGCCATTCGTTTAACACGTGAGTTTGGGGTTGCTGTGATACCAGTATCGGCTTTTTACAGCAAGGGTACAGATCATAAGGTTTTGCGATTCTGTTTCGCAAAAAAGCAAGAAACTTTGGATAAAGCGCTTGAAAGATTGAAAAAAGTGTAACTTAGAGTAATTATATTTAACCGCGAGTATATATCAAAACCGATGGATAACCTCAAGATCAGTCTCTTTCAGGGATATTTGTTTTGGGAAAATATTGACAAAAATCTTCAAAATATCGCTTTGAGGCTTAGCGGTGGTATACGCGAAAAAACCGACCTGATCATATTACCCGAAATGTTCAGTACCGGGTTTACCATGAATGCTACGGCGCTGGCCGAGCCTATGAATGGTAAAACCATGACCTGGATGAGCAAAATAGCCAAACAGTTTAACTGTGTGGTTACGGGTAGCCTCATCATCGAAGAAAACGATCAGTTTTTTAACCGGTTGATCTGGATGGAAGCAGATGGCACCTTTAGTTATTACGACAAAAGGCACCTTTTTACACTTGCAAAAGAGCATCAAACCTATACAGCCGGAAAAAAGAAACTGATTGTTGAATTGAAAGGTTGGAAGATATTTCCGGTGATTTGTTATGATCTGCGTTTCCCGGTATGGTTACGCAATTACGATCCTGTTTATGACCTGCTGATCGTGGTAGCCAATTGGCCCGAAAAGCGAGCACTGCATTGGCGCACATTGATACCTGCACGCGCGGTGGAAAACCAGGCTTATGTTATCGGACTTAACCGGGTTGGACATGATGGGAATGAAGTTTACCATTCGGGCGACTCTACCTGTATCAGTCCTAACGGTAACGTTGTATATTATAAACGAGATGAAGAAGACGTTTACACTTTTTCGATCATTGCCGAAGAGATAGAAAAAACAAGGCGCACCCTCCCCTTTTTACGGGATGAGGATCATTTTAAGATTATCGATTAGTGCCATTCCTAGCTGCTGCGCCATAAGAGATTGTTTTTTACTTTTGTTTAATTCTAAAATTCTAAAAACACCCCTTTGATATTTATGAGGTCAACCATCTTTGCCTTGTTTTTTGCGTTAGTTTTTGCCCTGTCTGCCACGGCTCAAAAAAAGAAAAACGACTATGCAGCGCTAGTTAATATTTTTATAGGTACGGGCGGTCACGGACATACCTACCCCGGAGCAGTAGTACCCTTTGGTATGGTGCAATTAAGTCCTGATACCCGCCTCAGTGGCTGGGATGGTTGCTCGGGTTACTATTTTGCTGATACCGTAGTATATGGCTTTTCGCATACCCATTTGAGCGGCACGGGCATAGCAGATTATTGCGATATACTTTTTATGCCGACTATCGGCGAGCCCCAGTTCAAAAACACCGATTATCTTTCAGGCTTTAAAAAGAAGAACGAAGCAGCTTCGCCGGGCTATTACCGCACCAAACTGGACAAATACAATATTGGCGTTGAACTTACTGCCACCAAACGTGCAGGTGTTCATCGGTACCAATATCCATCTACCAAACAAGCCAATATCATCATCGATCTGAAACACCGCGATGAAGTGCTCGACTCCTGGATTGAAGTAGTTAACGACCACGAGATACGAGGATTCCGCAGGTCAAAATCATGGGCACCTGATCAGTATGTTTATTTCTATGCTAAATTTTCAAAAGCGTTTAAAACTTATGGCATAGCACTAAATGATACTTTACAGCAAGGCAAAAACAAGGTACAGGGCAAAAATGTGAAAATGTATCTCCAGTTTGATGATCCGGGCGAAGTAACATCCAAGGTTGGTATTTCATCGGTGGGTACCGAAGGCGCACTAAATAACCTAGAAACCGAGGTGCCTGATTTTGACTTTAAAAAAATCGTTAAAAACGCCCGTGCCGAATGGAACGAACAGTTGAATAAGATACAGGTTGAAGGTGGAGCCCCGCCCATATCCGCAGCACAAAGAACCAATCAATATCAAAGTGGCGGCTACAATCCTACCGGATATAACAGGCCGCAACAGCAAAAACAACCACCGGTTACCGATTGGTCGAAAATAAAGCAGACCATCTTTTATACGGCACTTTACCATAGTATGGTGGCACCCAACGTTTACAGTGATGTCGACGGGCAATACCGGGGTTTGGATCAAAAGGTGCACAAAGCTGAAGGATTTGATTATTATACCATCTTCTCACTTTGGGATACTTTCAGGGCCGAGGACCCACTGTTCACTATTATTGACCGTAAAAGGACACTTGATTTTATTAAATCGTTTTTAGCGATGTACGAACAAGGCGGGCTTTTACCTATCTGGCCATTAGGTTCGGGAGAAACGTATTGTATGATTGGTAATCACTCCATACCGGTTATTGTTGATGCTTACGCTAAAGGTATCCGGGGATTTGATGCCGAAGAAGCTTTTACTGCGATGAAAGCTGCGGTAAATCGTCAGGATCCTGGTTTAAATAGTTATCGTAAAAATGGTGCAGTACTTGCCGATGATGATGCCGAATCGGTGTCTAAAACTTTAGAATTTGCTTATGACGACTGGTGCATTGCCCAAATGGCAAAGATGTTGAACAAACCCGATGATTATGCAGTTTATATTAAACGCGCACAATCATGGAAAAATGTGTTCAATGACCAAAACGACTTTATGCAAGCCAGAGTAAATGGTGGCTGGTATACGCCATTTGATCCAACCGATATCAATAATAACTATACGGAAGGAAATGCCTGGCAATATTCATTCCTGGCGGCACAAGACGTTGCGGGTTTAACAGAGAGACTTGGAGGTCGCGAAAAATTTGAGGCTAAACTGGATGAATTATTTACCACCAACGCTAAATTAAGTGGCCGAGACCAGGCCGATGTAACCGGACTCATTGGCCAATATGCCCATGGCAATGAACCCAGCCACCACATTGCCTACCTTTACAATTTCACCAATTCGCCCGAAAAAACCCAGTCGTACATCAGCCGTATCTTAAAAGACGAATACAGCAATTTACCCGACGGGCTTTCCGGAAACGAAGACTGCGGGCAGATGTCGGCCTGGTACGTGATCAGTTCACTGGGCCTTTATACCATACAACCCGGGCAAACCCAATACCAGATCGGTCTGCCCCAATTTGACAGGGCGACGATCTACCTTGAAAACGGCAAGAAATTTATCATTACCAATTCGGGTAGCGGTGTGAGTTTTCAGAACAACTATGTGCAGGGCATGACGCTGAACAACAGCAGTTACAACAAACTATTCCTGGAAGATGCTGTTATCCAAAAGGGAGGCGAATGGGATGTATTTACCGGACGTTTGCCCAACAAGCTTTTTGCGCAGGACCTTGAAAGTCCGGTTTCTAAAATAAGCGACAGTTTGATCGTTGCTAACCCATATTTCATCAACTCGGCACCGACCTTCAAAAAACCATTCGATCTTGAAATTAAAAGCGCAGACAAAGACGCAACGATCTATTATACCATGGATGGTTCTACACCTACATCCCAATCGGCTGTTTATTCAAAACCGATCAATATAGATGGCAATATAACCGTTAAAGCTATTGCCATTAAAAATGGTAAAAGCAGTTTTGTAAACGAAGGCAGTTTTAATAAGATTCGGGACGATATTAAATTGACGCTGCAAACTCATTATTTAGCTAACTACCCGGGAGAAGGTGACGCAAGTTTGATCGATGGATTGAAAGGTACTGCCAATTGGAGGCTTGGTCACTGGCAGGGCTATCAAAACAACGATGTTGATGCAGTAATTGATATGGGAAGTATTAAACAAATTAATTCGGTAAGTATCGGTGCCCTGCAGGACACACGTTCATGGATCGTATTTCCTAAACAGGTTGATTATTATACCTCGGATGATGGTAAGACTTTTTCACTGGTGAAAACAGTACCAAGCGCTGTCGATATCAAAGAACTAAGCATACAAACCCAGCAGTTTAAGGCAGACCTTAATTTAAAAGCAAGGTATATCCGTATCGTAGCCAGACAATACGGCGCATTGCCCGAATGGCATGAAAGCAAGGGCCAGCCATCCTACATCTTTGCGGACGAAATCGTCATTGAATAGATCATTAAAGGCATTCAATAGGTTCAAAGGGGCTATATTATATAGTCCCTTACTCTTTTTCCAGTTCGGCTTTTGCTGCCTGTAGTTTTTCAAGTTCTTCTTTTGGCAGCACAGGATACTCGAGCTTAAGTGCTTGAAGCGTTTCGAGTATGATTGTTGAAATGGCTATCCGGGTAAACCACTTTTTATCGGCCGGAATTATATACCAGGGATTTTCGGGGGTAGCTGTTTCCTTGATTGCTTGTTCATAAGCCTTCATGTAATCGTGCCAGTATTGCCGCTCATAAACATCAGCAGCCGAGAACTTCCAGTTTTTCAAGGGATCGTCGATACGTTCCAGGAATCGTTTTTTCTGCTCATCTTTTGATACATGCAGGAAAAATTTAATGATAATGGTACCGTTATAATTCAAATGCTTTTCAAAGGCTGCAATACTTTCATACCGATGTTTCCAAAAGTCTTTCCCTAATTTATGTAAGCTGTATTTTTTCGGCAGATGCTCATTATCCAAAATTTCGGGATGAATTTTGGTTACCAGTACATTTTCGTAATAGGAACGATTATGTATCCCTATCCTACCCCGATCAGGTAAAGCCTTATAATGTCGCCATAAAAAATCATGTTGATATTCCTCGGCACTGGGTTGTTTGAAACTATACACCTCGCAGCCCTGAGGGCTTAAGCCGGATAATGTATGTTTAATGGCACTATCTTTCCCGGAAGCATCAATTGCCTGAAAAATAATGAGCAATGCATATTGCTTTGAGGCAAACAATTTGGTTTCTGCTTCAGCAGTCTTGCTGATCAGCTCATTAAGTATCTCAGGCGCCTCTTCTTTATTTACATCGGATACATAAGCTGGATCGAAATTTTTTAAGGAAAATTTTTCATTGCCCGTTATCCGAAATTCTTTTGCGATCGATTTCATAAAAAATGTGCTATGAGCTAAGTTAGTTAAAATTAAACCTTTTTACTTCCGTTGTTTATATTTGCAGGCCCTCAATACATTTAGCGGCAAATTTTACATCTTTACCACATGTTTCGTGAAATAAAAAACAGGTTTCTTCGATATATTGTTATCCTTATCTATTCGATCATCGTATTCTTTTGCGCTATCGAATTAAACTTTCTATGGCTTTTTGGCTATTCTCCAACCATGGACGATATCAAAAACCCATCGCTGTCAGTAGCGTCAGAAGTGTATTATTCAGATGGCAAATTGATCGGTCGCTTTTTCAAGGAAAATCGTTCACCGGTCGAGTACAAAAAAATATCACCTAACCTGATCAATGCACTGATCTCAACGGAAGATGTACGCTTTTATCAACACGGTGGCGTTGATTTTTACGGCTTCCTTACCAGCGTTTTATCTACTGCAAAAGGAGGTAAACGTGGAGGCAGTACCATCACACAGCAATTAGCCAAGAATCTTTTTGAAACACGTAAAAAGAAATCGCAGGGTATCATCAAACATGTGCCATTTATCCGAACGCTGGTTTATAAATGTAAAGAATGGCTCACTTCACTTGAAATAGAGCATGTTTATAATAAAGAACAAATTCTCGAACTCTATTTTAATACCGTGCCCTTTGGCAATAACTCTTTTGGCATTAAAGCGGCATCATTAAAGTACTTTAATAAAAATCCCGATTCTATTTCTCAGCCACAAGCTGCTATGCTTATAGGGATGTTAAAGGCCACATCTACCTATAACCCGATAAAGAATCCCGAAAAAAGCATCGACCGGCGTAACAGGGTGCTCAGCCAAATGCTGAAGTATAATAAAATTACAAAGGCCGAGTATGATGCGGATATCAAAGAGCCGCTTGATCTTGATCTGAGCTTTGTGGAGGACAATTCTCAGGGCGACTCCTACCTGCGCCGTGCGGTAGAGAAATGGCTGGACAAATGGTGCAAGGAAAAGGGCTACGACCTGTATGAAGATGGTTTGAAAATATACACTACCATCGACTCCCATTTGCAGCAATATGCCGAAGAATCCGTAGCCGAAAAGATGAAGATGCTTCAAAAACGGTTTTACGACCTATGGGGCAACAAAACACCATGGCGCGACCTAAGCGGAAACGTAATTCCTGATTATATAGCTAAAGCTGAGCAGCGACTGCCGGTTTATAAATTGCTGGATAAGAAGTTTCATGGCGATACCATCCCAATCAAACAATACTTTGAAAAGAAAAAGAAAATGAAGGTTTTCTCGTGGCACGGCGACCGTGATACGCTATTTTCGACAGTCGATTCGATCAAATACTATGCGAGGATACTGAATACCGGTATGATGACCATTGAGCCTTCGACCGGTAAAATTAAAGTATGGGTTGGTGGTATAGACAACCGATATTTTAAATATGATCACGTCAATCAATCAAAACGGCAGGCTGGTTCAACATTTAAACCATTTGCCTACGTTACGGCGCTTGATAATGGGTATACACCATGCGATAAGTTTACCGACAAGCCGGTATCCATCAGTTTTGTAGATAACGGTAAACCTGATGTTTGGGCTCCGCAAAATGCCGATTTCCATTTTACTTACCAGGACATGTCACTTCGCTGGGCCATGGGTAAATCAGTAAATTCTATAACTGCGCAGCTAACTGAAAAAGTTGGTTGGGATAAAATTGTAAACTATGCACACAAATGTGGCATCGAAAGTCCCTTAAAATCGGTTCCTTCGGTTTCACTTGGAACCAATGATGTGTCGGTTTATGAAATGACGAGAGCCTACAGCACATTTTTAAACAAAGGCGAACGAATAGATCCGATTCTGGTTAGCAAGATCATCGACCAGGACGGTGATGTAGTTGCTGAATTTACATCAAAAAAAGAACGTGTGCTAAGCGAAGAAACTGCCTGGCTGATGTTATATATGTTCAGAGGCGGAATGGAAGAACCGGGAGGCACCTCACAGGCTCTTTGGGAGTATACTGGCCTTTGGAAAAAAGACAACCAGATCGGTGGTAAAACCGGAACCTCATCCAAGTTTGTAGACGGTTGGTATATGGGTATCACTAAAGACCTTGTGACCGGTGTTTGGGTGGGCTGCGACGATCGCAGTGTACACTTTACCAGTGCCGAATCGGGCGAAGGTTCACATACTGCATTGCCGATTTTCGGAGCATTTATGGAAAAGGTTTATGCCGACCCTAACAGCGGTTATACCTGGGGCCCATTCCCGAAACCATGGGTAAAGATCACCAAAAGCTATAATTGTCCATCACCCCGAATTGATACCGATACCGGCGTTTTGGTTACGGATACGCTGAATGCCTTGCCGCTGGATACATTGAAAATTAAAAAAGAAAGCGAAGAACCAAATACCGAAAGCAAGACATCGGTAAAGTGATGATGTACGCCGAAAAATAGTCGGAATGTTAAATTTAGTATGCAGATAATAAATTTAAGGTTTGAACTGTTATATTTCGGGATAATTCAAAAATTCGCAGTTAAATCTATACCCTGCTGGCTGATCATGAATAAACTCTACCTGAAATTTTTACATCACGGCAAATACGCGGTAGCATTGTTGAGCCTCATTGGCGCTTTATTTTTCAGCTTTGAAGCCCGTGCCCAATATTTTGGGCAAAATAAGGTACGCTATAAAAATCTTAAATTCAAAGTGTATCGGACACCCCATTTCGAGATATACTATTATATAAAGAACGATAGCCTGGTAAAACGTTTTGCCCAGGAAAGCGAGCTTTGGTATACGATACATCAGCAGGTTTTCAGAGATACTTTTAAGAAGCCAAACCCTATAATTCTATATGCCGATCATCCGGATTTCCAGCAAACGACAGCGATAGATGGAGATATTGGCGTTGGAACGGGCGGTGTAACAGAAGGATTGAAAAACCGGGTCGTAATGCCGATCATGGAAACCAACCAAACTACACGCCACGTTATCGGACACGAGTTGGTCCATGCCTTTCAATACCACTTATTGCTTGGCCGCGATTCGGCTATTTATGAAAACCTTGGCAATATGCCGCTTTGGATGATAGAGGGTATGGCCGAATATCTTTCACTGGGCAAAAAAGATGCTTTTACTGCCATGTGGATGCGCGATGCCTACTTGAACAAAAACATACCTACCATTCGCGATCTTACCGAAACCAATAAATATTTCCCATATCGTTATGGCGAAGCATTTTGGTCTTTTATTGGCTCAACCTATGGTGATACGGTCATCGTACCTTTCTTTAAAAACACCGCACGTTTTGGACTGGATTACGGAATACGCCGAACCTTTGGTTATGATGACAAAACACTATCTAACCTTTGGAAAAACGCAATAGAAACTGCTTACAAGCCTTTACTTAAAGACACCGCTCAAAAGCCGGCCGGCAAGAAAATAATAGATAATAAGAATTCCGGCGAGTTAAACGTGGCACCAGCCTTAAGCCCGGATGGTAATTATCTGGCATACCTATCTGAAAAAGACCTTTTTACGATAGACCTGTTTCTGGCGGATGCACATACAGGTAAAGCGATAAGAAAACTAACAAGTAAAATATCCAATACCCGGATAGACGAGTTTAATTTCATTGAGTCGGCAGGCGCATGGTCGCCAGATAGTAAACAGTTTGCTTTTAGTATTTTTAGTCATGGCCGTAATCGTATGCTGGTAGTTAGCGTACCGGACGGAAAGGTATTACATGATATTTCAATGGGCAAGGCTGAGCAGTTTAGTAACCTTAGCTGGTCGCCGGATGGAAAAAGTGTAGTTTTTCAGGGTTTATCAGAAGGTCAGGGCGATCTGTACCTGTATAATTTTGATGCTAAAAAGGTATACCAGCTTACAAACGACAAATATTCCGATTACCAGCCAAGTTTCTCACGTGACGGCAAAAAGATCATTTTTTCAAGCGATAGAACCACTTATGACAGGTCAAATGCCCAGGCCATCAGCTTCAACCTCGCCGAACTGGATCTGGCTACAGGAAAAATAGTCGACATTCCGGTGTTTGATGGTGCAAATAACCTCGATCCGCAATACTCATCCGATGGCAAACAGGTTTATTTCCTTTCGAACAGGGATGGCTTCCGCAATTTGTATCGTTATACATTCGCAGATGGCAAAGTAGAACAAATGACCGATCTGTTCACGGGCATCAGTGGCATTACCGAATATTCTCCGGCAATCAGTATCTCAAAAAACGACGATATAGTTTACTCCTACTATTCGGCGCAGAAATATGCACTTTATAATGCCAAAACGAGTGATTTTACGCCCAAAGTTGTCGATCCAAAATCAACCAACTTTGACGCGGCGATGTTGCCGCCATTCCGCTCAGTTGGCGTCGATCTGATCAATTCAAACCTCAACAATTACCTCGCCTACCCCCGTATACCTACAGATTCTATCCGATTAACACCTTACCGGCCCCAATTTAAACTGGATTATCTTGCCAGTAGCGGCGTTGGCGCATCAGTAAGTCAGTTTGGGCCTGGTTTGTCGAGTGGCATACAAGGTGTATTCAGCGACATTTTGGGCCACAACCTTCTTTTTGGCGGCCTGGATGTAAACGGGCAGATATACGATTTCGGCGGGCAGTTTATTTATATCAATCAGCAAGGGCGCTGGAATTTTGGTATTGGTTTATCTCATATACCTTACCAGTTTGCAAATTACAGCGCCACATCAACTACCTTTACCTACAAAACTACCACCATACCGGCTATTGCCGAAAATTATGATATCATCCGGAGTTTTCAGGATCAGTTAAATCTATTCACCTCCTATCCTTTGTCGAAAGTAAGCAGGATTGAATTTGGTACAGGGCTGGCACATTATTATTACCGGGTTGACAGGTATAGTACCATCTACGATCAAAGCTATAATTACCTTACAAGTAACCATACCCATATTCCAAATGATGTTTACAACGCCGACCCAACCAATAGGGGTTTGCAGCTTATTCCGTTCACCATATACAGCTTAAATACCGCTATTGTTGGTGATAATTCATTTTTTGGTATAGCTTCACCTTTAAATGGTTTCCGCTACCGGATCCAGGCTGAATATGACTTTGGCACCTACCAGTTTTTCGCACCTTCAATTGATTTGCGTAAATATTGGCGTTTAGCTCCGGTTACATTGGCGGCTCGCCTGTATGGTTATGGCCGCTTTGGTGAGTCTTCTGGTTTGTACCCGATATATATTGGCTATCCGTTCTACATCAGAGGTTATGAACCGCAAACCTTCTACAATACTAATTCAACGTCAACCAATAACTTTACGATAAATGATCTGTCCGGCCAAAGAATGGCATTGGCAAACTTTGAGGTAAGGCTGCCGTTTACGGGTCCGGAAAAACTGTCGGCCATAAAGTCCAAGTTTTTCTTTAGCGAATTAAATTTATTTGCCGATGCGGGACTGGCCTGGAGTGCCGGCGACAGGATCGACTTTAAAACAAATCCTACCTTGCTTCAAACTATTCCGGTAACGGATGCGAGCGGGAACCAGGTGTTTGACCCAACTACCGGAAAACCATTAAAGTCGTACATTTATTCGAAGGTGCCGGCATTTAGTTTTGGTGTATCTCTTCGTGTTAACCTATTTGGCTATTTTATACTTGAGCCATATTTCGCCTATCCTATCAATCGTACCGATATCAGCAAGCCGGTATTTGGCTTAGGATTTACACCGGGATGGTAATTACAACATGAGAAACGCGGTTTTAATGTTGGGTTTAATGTTTGTATGCGTGGGATCTTTTGCTCAAAAACCAGATTCTGCCAAAAACTTAAATAAAACAAAGAATATTGATGGTACAATGATGTCACCGGCCAACGATATTTATACAAACGTTTTGGCTGCACCTCAGTTTTCCATATTAGTTAAATTGGTCAATGCTGCAGATTTTGCAAACCGCTTAAAAACAAGCCCGCTTACCTTTCTTGCACCTACAAATAAAGCATTTGCAAAAAATTCCGCAAGCCTTGCTCGACTCAATTTTATTACCATCGCACAAGACTTTGCTGATCTCTTTATTGAATAATTGGCTAATCGCGGAAAGATTGACTTCAAAAGATCTATTGACTAGCATAAAAGCTGGCAAAGGAGAAGCAGAACTGATCACATCTTCAGGAAATTCATTAACCGCAAGTATCAATCAAAACAGGAATATTCTGCTGACGGATAAAAATGGTGGAAAGACAATCATTTTAAAATTTGATATCGAACAACAAAATGGGATGTTGTTTGTGATAGATGCCGTTTTGCTTCCTGATTTAAATTAGGAACTTCCTGTTCAGCAAACCGGGCAAATAAAAGCTACGTAAATTGAGATATGAAAAAAGTAGTATTATCAACAATTGCCCTATGCATCCTGATGATAGCAGGATTGCAAGGCAGCTATGCTCAAACGAAGAAAAAGAGCGATGCGGAATGGAAAAAATCACTAACCCCAAACCAGTATTACATACTTGTTGAACGGGGTACCGAACCACCCTATAAGAATGCCTACTGGAACAACCATGAAAAAGGAGTTTATGTAAGTGCGGCAACAGGTGAGGTACTTTTTACCTCGGATGATAAATATGATAGCCACACCGGCTGGCCAAGTTTCGTAAAACCTGTTGACCCTTCAAAGATCCAAATCATTAAAGACACCAGTTACGGAATGGTCCGCGACGAGGTAGTTGAAAAAAGTACCGGTTTGCATCTCGGGCATGTTTTTGACGACGGCCCGGCAGATCGCGGTGGTAAACGTTACTGTTTAAATTCGGGTGCGTTGAAATTCATCAAACAGTAACCAACTTACGTGCAGCGCTGATAGATGGTCGCATGATCGGGCGGCTTCTGAAATTATTTTCATAATTCAAACCAATGGTCAGGTCTACCCAATCCGGGTTTACAGATCTGATCATTTTTTCTTTCTGGGGGCGGGTAAAAGTACTTACAAATTTAAAGCGGTCCATCGCCTGCTCCTCATTGTTGATCTCTTCAAAATAAACCAGGCGGTTAAGCTGCTGGGCGCTATCAAAAAATAAAGTTGGCATTTGCTGGTAAAATTGCAGAGTCTTTAATAAGTCCGAACACAATCCAACGTGTAAATTATTCCTGTTTCGATCGGTGATGATATAGATAAAACGCTTCATTTTAATAAAAAATTTGCTGGTTAAAAAACATTTACTAACTTTATGAGCATAAAATTACTAAATATTTTAGCAATTCCAAATTTTATGTCAATTATTTCATCAAATATTAAATTCCTGCGGAAAAGGAAGGGTTTAACCCAGCAGCAATTTGCCGACCAGATCGGTATAAAACGTTCATTGGTAGGTGCTTACGAAGAAGAACGTGCCGAACCTAAATACGAGTTACTAAAAAACATAGCATCATTTTTCGAGATCACGGTCGATGATTTTATCAACGAAACCATCAATGAAAAGTGGGCACCCAAGCCTAAAGGCGATCCGGCAAACCTGCGGGTTCTGAGCATTTCGGTTGATAGAGACGATAACGAGAACATCGAAATGGTGCCTTTAAAGGCAAGTGCGGGCTATCTGAACGGCTATGCAGATCCTGAATATGTGGCGCAACTCCCTAAATTTTACCTGCCTATGTTCAAAAACGGGACCTTCCGGGCATTTGAGATCAAAGGTGATTCTATGCTCCCGCTTCCCTCAGGCTCTATTATAATAGGTGAATACCTGAGCAACTGGGGCGACCTGAAATCGGGCGACACTTATGTCGTAGTATCAAAAAGTGATGGTGTAGTTTACAAAAGGGTTGTCGGCAAGTTTAAAGAGCAGAAAAAACTTAAACTGGTTTCAGATAACCCCGTTTACGAACCTTATGAAATAAGCGGAGAGGATATATTGGAAATATGGAAAGCCAAGGCCTATCTCTCTACCGAACTTCCGCAACCCACTCCCGAACCAACCATGGAAAGCTTAACCGCCATGATGGCGCAAATGCAGCGAACCATTTCAAAACTTGGGCACGAAAACAATTGAGGCAACAATTAAGTTACATGTAAGTAACTAAACTATTTGATTCTAATTTTATCAAAAGATCAGTAAAACTTAAAAAAACAAAAAAATGAAGAAAATTTTGTTGCTATGCTGTTTCCTTCTGGGGATAACAGCGATCAGCCGCGCCCAGGGTGGTGGCATGAGAATGAGTGCCGAAGACAGAGCCAAGCAATTACAAACGCAATTAAAACTAACTGATGATCAAACAGCTAAGGTAGTTGCTATATTTAAAACGCAGGCCACTAAAAGAGACAGTATACGTACGGCTGCAAATGGCGACCGCGACGCAATGATGCAGGCTATGATGCCTTTGATGAAAGACACCAATGACAAGATCAAAGCGGTTTTAACTACTGAACAGGTTGCAGCTTATGAAAAGATTTTGCAGGAAAGAATGCAAAAAATGCAGCAAGGTGGCGGCGGTAACTAAATTGGCGCGATAAACATAAAATATAAAAGCGGCTTCTGGTCGCTTTTTTTATTTTAGCAGAAATTTCAGCAATTGAACCGGGCAGAGCAATATTTAAAGCATAAACTTGACCAGCGAGAGATCGAGGGCTCATACCGTTCTTTAAAAACGGCCAATGGTTTGATTGACTTTTGCTCAAATGATTATCTGGGTTTTGCCAGAGATCAACGCCTGAGAGATCGTATTTTTTCAGAGCTGCAGGCAAACACCCCCCAAAGCGTAGGTGCTACCGGATCAAGACTGATATCAGGCAATTCAGGCTACATAGAAGACCTGGAGCGCAGTATCGCAAGCTATCATAGATCAAAGGCCGGACTTATCTACAACTCCGGGTATGACGCTAATTTGGGTCTATTCTCCTGCCTGCCCCAAAAAGGTGATACAGTTATCATCGACGAATTGGCGCACGCTTCGATCATTGACGGTATCAGGTTGAGTTTTGCCAACCGTTACACCTTTGCGCATAACAATATCGAAAGCCTGGAAGAAAAACTCAGGAATGCTAAAGGCATTTGTTATGTGGTGATAGAAAGTATTTATTCGATGGATGGTGACACGCCACCCATCGCTGCCATCATAGCTTTGACCGAAAAATATAATGTACACCTTATTGTAGATGAAGCACACGCCATTGGTCTCTACCCTGTAGGTCTTGTTCAGCATCTTGGTTTGCAGGATCAGGTATTTGCCCGGGTAATTACTTTTGGTAAGGCGCTTGGCTGTCATGGCGCCATTGTTTTAGGCAGTGACCTATTACGACGGTACCTCATCAATTTTTCGCGCTCATTTATATATACTACTGCGCCATCATTTCATGAAATAGCTGCCATTAAAATAGCCTACCAATTTCTGGGCGAAGCAGATCCTGAAATAGCATTATTAAGGCGAAATATATCCCTTTTTAAAGAATGGTTGATTCCCGGCAGCCTTAAGCTTATTGGCAGCGACAGCGCTATTCAATGTCTGATAGCCGGCAATAACGAAAATGCCAGTAAAATAGCAGCTCATTTACAGCAAACCGGGCTTGATGTGCGTGCTATATTAAGTCCGACGGTAGCAAGAGGATCCGAACGGTTGAGGATATGCCTTCATGCATTCAATACCAACGAAGAGATAAAATTATTGGCTGATACCCTAAACAATTTTGAAGGATGAGTGATAAAAAACCAATTTTTGTGACCGGCATTGGTACCGGCATCGGTAAAACGATCATAGCGGCCGTATTGGTGGAAAAGCTGCGGGCCGATTATTGGAAACCAGTACAATCAGGCGACCTGCAGGATAGTGATTCGATCAAAGTAAAAGAATTGGTCAGCAATACAAAAACGCGCTTTTTCCCGGAGACCTACAGGCTAACTCAGCCTTACTCGCCCCATAAATCGGCAGCATTGGATGGAATAACGATAGCGACAGAGAGTTTTGTGTTACCTGAAACGCAAAATGATTTGATCATTGAAGGGGCAGGTGGATTGATGGTTCCGCTGAACGATTCTTTTCTGATCATCGATCTGATCAAAAAATCAAGTGCTGAAGTTGTGCTGGTATCAAGAAACTACCTTGGCAGCATCAACCATACCCTGCTTTCCATTTTCGCTTTAAAGCAATACCAAATTCCGGTCAGAGGGATTATTTTCAACGGGGCCCGGGATATTTATTCAGAAGATTATATTTTGAAGTCGACTGGCATACCCCTTTTAGGTCATTTACCCGAATTCGAAAACCTCAGCTCCGAAATTATCCGCGAAGCAGGCAAATACATAGAGCTTTAATTTTGTCAATCAAACATTTTGCCTCAACTTAGTAGCATCAATTTTAGGCAGAACAAATTCGTCTATGAAAAATATTACGGTAATTGGTTCAGGAACTATGGGCAATGGCATTGCGCATACTTTTGCTCAATATGGCTTTCAGGTTTCGATGGTGGATATCAGTCAGGCTGCGCTTGAAAAAGCATTGTTAACCATTGGCAATAACCTCGACCGGCAGGTAAAAAAAGGGGCCATCAGTGAAGATCAGAAAGCAGCTACGCTGGCCAACATTGTAATTACCACCGATCTTAAATCTGCCGCTTCGGGTGCCGACCTGGTAGTTGAAGCTGCCACCGAAAACCGCGAGATCAAGCTAAACCTGTTCAAACAATTAAGCGAGTATTGCGATACCAATACGATACTTGCTTCAAATACATCCTCCATATCAATCACCCAGATAGCCGCTGTGACTAAAAATCCGGAAAATGTGATCGGAATGCATTTCATGAACCCGGTACCCTTAATGAAACTGGTTGAAGTGATACGTGGTTATGCTACCAGCGACGACATTACCCAAAAGATCATGGACCTTTCGAGGCAATTGGGCAAAGACCCGGTTGAAGTTAACGATTATCCGGGTTTTGTAGCCAACCGTATCCTCATGCCTATGATTAATGAAGCTATCTATGCTTTATTTGAAGATGTGGCTGGTGTACAGGAGATTGATACTGTAATGAAGCTTGGCATGGCACACCCTATGGGTCCGCTGCAATTGGCTGATTTCATAGGCCTTGATGTATGTTTAGCTATTTTAAAGGTATTGCATGAAGGCTTTGGAAATCCAAAATATGCCCCCTGCCCGCTTTTGGTCAATATGGTTGCAGCCGGGCACCTTGGGGCCAAATCGGGCAAAGGGTTTTACCAGTATACAGCGGGTAGCAAGGAATTGGTAGTAGCTGCCAAATTTCAACGCTGAGAAAATCGCTGATTCTATTAGCTTGAGTGTAAAGTGATTTCCCCTGGATCAAGCCTGCCAATTACATTCTTTCGGGCACATCGATACCCAGCAATCCCATTCCCTTTTTGATCACACTTCCCGCAGCAGCAGATAATTGTAGTCTGAATTGTTTGCTTAGTTCATCTTCAGCCTGCAATATTGAAAGTTCATGATAAAACTTATTGAATGCCTTGGCAACATCATAAATATAATTGGCAATAGATGCCGGATTGTATCCTGTAGCAGCTGATTCAATTGTTTGCGGATATTGGCTGAGTAATAATATCAGATCACGTTCCTCGGGCAAAAGTTTTTCAATCCTGGCGCTTTCAGTATTGGCAGCTACACGGTTGAGTACTGACCTTATCCTTGCATGAGTATATTGTATAAATGGCCCTGTATGTCCCTGAAAATCTACGGATTCATTTGGATCAAACAGCAAACGCTTACGTGGATCAACTTTCAACAAAAAGTACTTCAACGCTCCCATACCTATAGTATGATATAATTCAAACTTTTCCTGGTCACTAAAAGACTCAACTTTACCCAAAGCTTCGGTATGCTCTTTGGCAGTTTGCTCCATTTCATCAACCAGATCGTCAGCATCTACTACGGTTCCTTCACGCGATTTCATTTTACCGGATGGCAGATCGACCATACCATAGGAAAGGTGATACAAACCCTTTGCCCAGGTCTTTCCTAACTTCTCCAATATCAGAAAAAGCACCTTAAAGTGATAATCCTGTTCATTACCCACCACATAGATAGACTCATCCATATGGTAGTCGTTATATTTTAGTTGGGCAGTACCAAGGTCCTGTGTAATATAAACTGAAGTGCCATCAGAGCGACGCAGCAGTTTTTGATCGAGACCATCGGCCGTTAGATCGATCCAAACCGAACCGTCTTCCTTTTGGAAAAATACACCCTTTTGAAGTCCTTCTTCCACAATGTCCTTACCCAGCAAATAAGTGTTCGACTCGTAATAAAACTGGTCAAATTCAACGCCCAGGCGTTTATAAGTTTCTGCAAAACCAGCATAAACCCAGCCATTCATGGTTTTCCAAAGGTTGATAACCTCAACGTCGCCGGCCTCCCACTTTTGCAGCATCACCTGAGCCTCTTTGATGAGCGGCGCATTCTTTTTGGCTTCCTCTTCGGTTTGACCTGAGGCGACCAAGGCCTCTATCTCTTTTTTATATTCCTTGTCAAATATCACATAGTATTTACCTACCAGGTGATCGCCCTTGATACCGGCCGATTCAGGCGTTTCACCCTGGCCAAACTTCTGCCAGGCCAACATCGACTTACAGATATGTATACCCCTGTCGTTCACCAGGTTAGCTTTTACTACTTCATAACCTGCAGCTTCCAGAATCCTGGAAACCGAAAAACCAAGCATGTTGTTGCGAACATGACCAAGGTGCAATGGTTTATTGGTATTAGGCGACGAATACTCAACCATCACTTTTTTACCTTTTGATTTTATTGTACCAAAACCTGGGCATAATATTCCGCTATAGAACTGATCGAGCCAATAAGAATCGGACAGAGAAATATTCAAAAACCCTTTGATCACGTTGAAATCGGATACCTGTTCGAGTTTATTTTTAATAAACTCACCAATTTCAGCTCCGGTTTGTTCCGGCGATTTCCGCGAAACTTTAGTGTAGGGGAATGTAACCAGGGTAACCTGACCTTCAAACTCTTTGCGTGTTTCTTGTAAACTGATATCTGAGGGGTTCAGATCCAGATCGTATAGTGTTTTAACAGCTTTGGCAACAGCTTCGGTAATAAAATTCATCGGGCAAAATTAGCTAATAGAGGCAACAATAAAGAATAAGGCTTAAAGAAGACGCTGAGCTTATTTGACCGGCTTGGCACTTGATTTTAAATAAGGTAGCTTTGCCTTCGATTACAAGCTTTATGACCAAAAACAAAAACGAATTTAAGATCGATGTAACATCGGAAATCGGTACCCTGCGCCGCCTGCTGATCCATAGTCCGGATAGCGGCCTGGGTAAAGTAGTACCTTCAAAGGCACAGGATTGGCTGTTTGAAGACATTGTACACCTGGATACCATGCGCCGTAATGAATATGATTATTACGTTAAATTATTGATGTATTTTCTCGACCCCGGCAAGATAAAAGGTAAACTTGCCGAGATCGACGCCCAGGAAAATGATCGTCATTTCTTCAAACCCGACCATGCTGGATTCCATAACTCTGATAAAGTAATTGAGATACAATCACTGCTTGCAGAAATACTCGAACAGGATGATATCCGGAAAAAACTGGTTGCATCGGTTTGCGCCATAGAAACCGTTACTTACCGGCTTCAGCAAAAACTGATCAATACACCACCTGTTGAACTGGCTAAAATATTTATTTCGGGTTCACTGGGCAATGATGAGATGATATTTGCCCCTATCCCAAACCTGATATTTTCGCGCGATATCGGCATATCCATCAATAATTTCCTTTTGCTAAATAAGCCTGCAAAAAAAGCTCGCTCGCGCGAGACTTTACTGGCGAGGTATATCTTTTTCAATCACCCCTTATTCGAACACTACCGCGATAATATTCTCGAAATACCAGAGACGGTACACCATTTCTTGCGCCCCGGTGAAGAGCATGATGAAAAAACCACCCTTGAGGGCGGCGACGTTATGATGGTAAGTCCGGGACATGTTTTGATCGGTTGCAGCGAACGTACTTCTTATAGCGGCGCAAATGAGGCTATGAAATTATTATTTGCCCATGACGCCGTTAAAAAGGTGACTATTGTTAAGATACCGCACAAACGCGACTATATGCATATTGACACCGTATTTACGCAGGTAAAGCGCAATATGTGGGTATTGCTGGGTTCGCTTTCTGCTCCGGATAACGAAGAAGAAGAAGCTGATGTTGTAAAATGGTTCACTGAAAAGAAATCAAAAGAAAGAACGGAAATAGCCCAGTTTGAAAAAGGCAAAGCAAAACCTAAAGTTTTTAAAACGCTTGAAAATTTATTGAGCGATATTAGTGAGAACGAGCTTGATGGGGGTAAAAAAACCAAATTCATTTATTCAGGCAATGATAAATTTCCGTTTGATGCACGTGAGCAGTGGACCGATTCCTGCAACTTGCTGGCACTAAGAGAAGGCGTTGTTTTGGGCTACGACCGTAACGATAAAACCGTTGAGGCATTCAAGAAAAAAGGCTTCGAAGCGATTCGGGTTGCTGAGTTACTTCAGAAATTTGAAAGCGGCGAACTTGAACCACATGACCTGAAAGATACGCTCATCCTGATGCCCTCAGCTGAATTATCGAGGGCACGCGGCGGCTTCCATTGCATGAGTATGCCGTTATTACGGGATAAGGTACTGTAAGCGAACAGATACATAGATCATAGTAAACATGATCTATGAACCAATAAACTTTAACGATGAACAATAACCAAACAACATCAACCATATTAATGATCCGGCCGGTGAATTTCGGTTTTAACGAACAGACGGCAGGTAGTAATGCTTTTCAAAACCGTAATGCCGGACAGCAGCAGGTACAGGATAAAGCACTTGCTGAATTTGATGGCATGGTCGACAAACTACGAAGCAATGGTGTTGAAGTTATAGTCATACAGGATACCCCCATTCCCCATACCCCTGATTCAATATTCCCGAACAACTGGGTTTCATTTCACCACAACGGCAATGTTTTCCTCTACCCTATGATGGCCGAAAACCGTCGGCTTGAACGGCGGGAGGATATTTTACTGGGGCTCGAAAATGAGTTCGCAATCAAACACATTATTGACCTGAGCAGGTTTGAAGCTGAAAATAAATTTCTCGAAGGTACCGGCAGCATGGTTTTGGACAGAGACCACAAATTTGCCTATGCCTGTCTGTCGCCACGTACCGACGCTAAGGTACTGGATGAATTTTGCAAAGCTTCGGGCTACAAACCAGTGCTATTTCATGCGGTAGACCAAAAAGGAATGGATATTTACCATACCAATGTACTCATGTGCGTTGCCAGCAATTTTGTAGTGATATGCATGGAAAGCATTAAAGATGCTGCCGAAAAAGCAATGGTGATCGAAACTATTGCGGCAAGTGAAAAACAACTGGTTGATATCACCTTCGATCAGATGAATCATTTTGCCGGCAACATGCTCGAAGTAAATAACCGCCAGGGCGAAAAACTGATCGTGATGTCAAAAAGTGCATGGGATTCATTGAACAGTCAGCAGCGCGACACATTAAGCAGTTTCAGCAAACCGATATACGCCGACATCAATACCATTGAAAGCAATGGTGGCGGAAGTGCCCGTTGTATGATGGCGGAGGTTCATCTGCCGAGGGTGTAGTTGGTTTTGGTTCATAGATCATGGTTCATGGATGATAGTCTATAAACCATAGTCGATGGACCATAGTCCATAGAGAATTGAATTTTGCCAGTTTCTTTTTCCAAATGACCAATGCCCTAATGCCTAATTCCCAATGCCCAATTTCATTAACAATTTTATAATTTACAATTGAGCGATAAAATTTGTATTATCGCAGCCTCATTTTTTCCGTTAAAAAATTACATTTTTGCCAAAAATTTAAAGAATGCAGAGTTACCAGGAATTCCTTGACCTAAGCGTCGGTTTCCCGCAGGATGGGTTTGAGATCATTGATGATGAGCTCTATTTTAATGATCTTAATTTAATGGAAATGATAGAAACGTACGGCACGCCCTTACGTTTCACTTATTTGCCGATGATATCTAAAAAGATACAGCAGGCTAAATTGCTTTTCCAGCAGGCTATTGTTAAAAACAACTACCGCGGCAGTTATAAATATTGCTATTGCACCAAAAGTTCGCACTTCAAACATATTGTAGAAGAAGCTTTAAAGAACGATATCCACCTGGAGACCTCTTCGGCCTTTGATATGCCCATGATAGATGCGCTGCAAAAAAAGGGCGCTTTGAGCAAGGACATGACCGTTATCTGCAATGGTTTCAAAACCTTCCAGTATAAGACCTATATTGTTGATATGCTGCACGACGGCTACAAGAATATCATCCCGGTATTGGATAATAAAGAAGAGTTTAACATCTACGACGACGAGATCGAGATGGATACGCCTTGCAACCTGGGTATCCGGATTGCCGCGGAAGAGCAGCCTGACTCACAGTTTTACACCTCGCGTCTCGGGATCCGATTGGAAGATATTATCGACTTCTACTACAACAAGATCGAATCTAACCCAAATTTCAAGGTTAAACTGCTGCATTTCTTTATTAACTCTGGTATCTCGGATACGCCTTATTACTGGAACGAGTTAGAAAAATACGTTACCTTATACTGTAAGTTCAAAAAGATAAATCCCGATCTGGATACACTTGACATTGGCGGTGGTATGCCATTTAAGGACTCACTGGTATTCGACTTTGATTATGAGTACATGATCAATGAGATTGTGAGCCGGATCAAAGAGATCTGTGCCGATAATGATACCTAAGAACCAGATATTATTACCGAGTTTGGTAAATATACCGTTGCCGAGGCTTCAGGTATCCTCTACAAAGTATTGGGCCGTAAACAGCAGAACGACCGCGAAAAATGGTTGATGCTGGATGGTTCGTTTATCACTAACCTACCCGATGTTTGGGCACTGAATCAAAAATATATCCTCCTGCCGATAAATAACTGGGATTCGGAATATGAGCGTGTTAACCTCGGTGGTATAACCTGCGACGGTCAGGATTACTATAACCAGGAAGCCCATATGAACAGCGTGTTCATGCCTAAAACCCGTAAAGTGCAATACCTTGGCTTTTTCAATACTGGCGCCTATCAGGAAGTACTGAGCGGCTACGGCGGTATTCACCATTGCCTCCTTCCCTCACCCAAGCATGTGATCATTCGCCGCAACCGCGACGAAACCTTCAACTTCGAGGTCTTCGGCGAGGAGCAGAATAGCAAGCAGGTGCTGAAGATACTGGGGTATTAGGGGGGAGTTCATAGATCATGGTTCAAGGATGATAGTCTATGGACCATGGACGCTATCAACTAAAACCTACCCATCAAACTTTTCCAGCAACTTCAATAGCGTTTCAAAGTCTTTGGGATAGGGAGCGTGGATGGTAATGTCTTTGCCATCGAGTAGTTTGAAGGCAACCTCATAGGCATGCAGCGCAAAGCGTTTCATAATGGGTTGCTCTTCCTGGTCTTTACCAAGGTGGTATTTGCGTTTGAGGGCCGAAAGGTATACAGGTTTACCTTTGTACATTTCATCACCTGCAATAGAGGCACGCTGCGTTGCCAGGTGTATACGGATCTGGTGCATACGGCCGGTAACGGGGCGGCATTCAACCAAAGTATAATGTTTGAAATAGCGAAGCGACTGGAACCATGTTTCGGCTCTTTTTCCCGCCTGCCTGCTGATAGATACATTGCCCTTACCCGAATTTAGGATAGGCAGATCAACAAACAGGTTATCGAATACATGTGTTCCGTCAATAACAGCATGATATACTTTTTTTACCTTACGCTTCTCAAATTGAATTGAGATATCCCGATAAGCTTCCGGATTTTTAGCGATGATCAAGGCACCTGAAGTCTCTTTATCCAGGCGGTGGCAGATCTGGGCATCTTCCCAATATCCTTTAGCCAGGCGCAGTAAATTAACCTCGCCCCCCTCCCTTTCATCCAGTGAACTGAGGAAGGGTGGTTTATTGACAACTATGACATCATCATTCTCAAACAGTATCAGGTCGGCAAACTTCGGAAACTTCATAGCTGGCAAAGATACGGTTTATCCTACAATCGGTATAAAGCCTTTGGCCGGGTATAAAGCAAAATGCCCCGGAGACCGGGGCATTTTTTAGGCTTCAAATTTATAGCCCACGCCTTTTACTGTCGCAACAATATCGTCTCCCAGTTTTTCGCGCAGTTTGCGGATGTGAACATCAATGGTTCTGTTGGTTACCACTACGGAGTCTTCCCAAATATTTTTCAGTATCACCTCGCGTGTGTATACTTTACCAGGTTTGGAGGCCAGCAGGTAAAGCAATTCAAATTCTTTTTTGGCCAGTACAACTTTTTCACCCTGTTGAAATACCAGATAGGCTTCCCTGTCGATGGTAAGTCCACCAATTTCCAACTTGTTCTCGGTAACCTCTTCAGCTGGTGCATTACGGCGTAATATTGCATTAATACGGCTTACCAGTGCCCTTGGCTTGATTGGCTTAGCGATATAATCATCGGCACCAACGTTAAATCCGGCAATTTCGGAGTATTCTTCGCTACGGGCAGTTAAAAACACCATGAAGGTATTCTTGAATTCGGGCATGGTACGCATGATCCGGCAGGCTTCTATACCATCCATTTTAGGCATCATGATATCAAGCACGATCAGGTCCGGCAATACCTTTTTAGCTTCAGAAACGGCTTCCTGACCATTCCGGGCGGTATAAACCTGGTAACCTTCCTTCTTTAAATTGTACTCGATCAACTCTAAAATATCCGGTTCATCGTCAACAATAAGGATCTTCTGTTTAGCAGATATGCTCATGATTAAATTTTTGTATAAATGTATGAGCTTAAAAAAAGGAAATGGTTAATCAAATATTAACAAATTGTTAAGTGTTACCTTTTCTTAACCTATTATTGAGGCTTATTAAACGTTTTGTTTAAGAATTCTTCAAGATCACTCCCTGTAATATTTTTTGCAACTATCACTCCCTGTGGATCTATCATAAAATTAGAGGGAATAGCTTCGATATGATACAGTTTCTCTGTTGGCCCGTCGAAGTTTTTCAGGTCGGATGCATGTTGCCATGTTAAGCCATCTCTGTTAATTGCTTCCTGCCAGTTATTCTTCTGAACATCCAACGAAATACCGAGTATATTCAAACCTTTTGATTTGTAAATATTATACTGTTTAACCACATTAGGGTTTTCCTGCCGGCAGGGCCCGCACCATGAAGCCCAGAAATCCAGCAATACGTACTTGCCTTTATAGTCCGACAGTTTTACCGGTTTGCCATCTAAACCAGTAGTACTGAATTCCGGCGCTTTATGACCTATAGATATAGGCTCAACTTCCTGCATCCGCCTAACAAAATGCTGGGCAGCCGGGTTATCTTTGAACTGATCTTTTATCTTTTCGGCATAGGCCACCATCTGTTGCTCATATTTCATGGGCTCCAGCGACATCATGGCATAAAAACTTGCTAATGATTTGGTATTGGCATCAACAAATTTCAACACCTGATTACTTTGGTCGTTCAACTGAGCCATGATCAGCGGGCGGTATTTATTCAATAACGAATCTGATTCTTTGCCCTGCTGACGCGATTTAGTACGGTATTCTTCAACCAGCTTATTGATCTTTACGGTATAAACATTATTAATGGCATTAAATTCTTTGATCTTATCGGATTCTTCAGAACCGCTTATGGTATAATTATGTGAACTATCGGCCATGCTGGTCGAAAACTCGATCACATCACCATTTTTACTGATCAGATCAAACAAATGCCCGCCAGCTTCAATATTGTAAAGGTTAGCATACGGCGTTGCATGTTTAAACTGAAACTGTCCATTCTCGCCCAGATTGGTTGAGTCAACTTTATTCAGCTTGCTGCTGTCGGCCTGCCATAAATAAATCTTTTTTAAACTTCCTGGATTCTTTATGGTACCGTTGATCACAAATCCCGATTTGTCTTTACAGGAAAATAATCCTAAGACCAAAAGGGCAACTAAACTGTAAATACTTGAATTTCTTTTCATTTATTTCGATTCTAATTCTTTGATCAATAACTGGTTGGTCTTCTGCGGGTCTATCCTGCCTTTCGAGCTTTTCATGATCTCGCCCATAAACAGTCCCAATACCCCTTTTTTACCCTTTTGATATTCCTTTACTTTATCGGGAAATTTGGCAATGGCATCGTTAATAAATTGATGCACATCGTCTGTTCCGGCGCTGATCAGCAGATTAAGTTCTTTTGCCAAATCAGCCGGCGACTTTTCGGGATGAGCTAAGATAGCAGGAAAAAGCTTCTGGGATGCCAGTGAATTATTAACCTTACCTTCATCAATTAAACTTATAAGAGCTGCGATTTTGGCGGGTTTAATGCTAAATGCAGCAATAGGAAGGTTATTTTCGTTCAGGTATGATTTAACCTGCCCCATCAGCCAGTTGGCCGCAGCCTTATAATTACTGGTATTGGCAACAAGCTCATTAAAGTATACCGCAGTTTCTTTATCTGCTGTAATTACAGCAGCATCATAGGCAGGTAGGCCTAATTTAGTAGTGTATTTTGCATAAAGTTCGTTCGGTAATTCGGGCAAACTTTTGCGGATATCTTCTACATATTGTTTGCCGAGAAAAAGCGGCTGCAGATCGGGTTCGGGAAAATAGCGGTAATCATTTGCCATTTCTTTCGAACGCAATACGGAGGTCTCGCCTGTTTCAGCGTTAAAATTCAATGTATTCTGCTCAATAGTGCCACCATTCTCCAGCACTTCAACCTGGCGCTCAAACTCATGTTCAATAGCACGCTGTACATTGCGGATGGAGTTCATGTTCTTTACCTCGCAACGGTTTCCGTAGGCCTTTTCACCCCGTAAGCGCACCGAAATATTGGCATCGCAACGCATACTGCCTTCCTCCATATTACCATCACAAATATCGAGATAACGTAAAAGTTTGCGGATCTCGGTCAGGTATAATCCGGCTTCTTCGGCGCTGCGAATATCTGGTTCGGAGACGATCTCGATCAGAGGAACACCGGCCCGGTTAAGGTCGATGAGCGTATCTGCATGATGCTGATCATGCATGCTTTTACCAGCATCTTCTTCCATATGGATATGGTGAATTGCGATATTTTTGGTATTGCCTTCAGCAAACCGAACGGTTACATGGCCACCCAAACAAATCGGTGCATGATCCTGGGTGATCTGATACCCTTTGGGCAGATCGGCATAAAAATAATTTTTACGGGCAAAAGTATTATGCAGGTTGATGGTACAGTTACAGGCCAGGCCCATCTTAACAGCATACTCTACCATCTTTTTATTGATATAGGGCAAAGTGCCGGGATGACCAAGCGAAACAACGCTGATATGCTCGTTAGGTTTGCCGCCAAATGCAGCAGAATCGGGCGAAAACGATTTACTTTGGGTAGATAACTGCGCGTGCACTTCCAAACCCACCACTAATTCATATTTATCACCCGCGCTGTCCGTGGTAGCTGACATAGACTATAAATTCAAAAAATAATGCCAAATATAGAATTATTCCCTTAAATGCTTAGCTGATAAAGGTATTCGCTTTTGCCAGGGCCTTGTCAAGTCCGCCAGCATCCTTGCCACCCGCAGTAGCATAAAACGGCTGTCCGCCTCCGCCGCCCTGTATTTCCTTAGCCAATTCGCGAACGATATTGCCGGCATGAAGCCCCTTATCTTTTACCAGGTTTTCGGAGATCATTACGGTTATACCCGGTTTACCCTCTATTTCTGTCGCCAGAACGAGGAACAGATCGGCTACAATATCTTTCAACTGATAAGCAAGATTCTTTACAGCATCCGCATTGGGCAGCGCCACCTTCTCGGCTAAAAAGTTGATACCATTAATATGCTGCACTTTTTTAGCAAGCTCATCTTTTAATCCCGATGATTTTTCCATTAAAGCCTTTTCCAGCTCCTTTTTCAGTTTGCTGTTTTCCTCCAGCAGGCTTTCAATACTTTTGCCGATATCCTTAGGATTTTTGAGCATATCTTTTAACTGGTGTACCAGTTTGCTCTGCTCATTGATATAATTTTCGGCACCTATGCCAGTTATCGCCTCAATACGCCTTACCCCAGCAGCTACAGCGCTTTCGGATATGATCTTGAAATAGCCGATCTGCCCGGTAGCTTTAACATGGGTTCCGCCGCATAGCTCTTTAGAATACTCATCATCAAACGTAATTACCCTGACGTACTCGCCATACTTTTCACCGAATAAGGCCGTAACACCGCTGGAGATAGCTAACTGGTAAGCTACATTACGTTCTTCTTTCAGTCCAATATTCTGGCGAACTTTTTCATTAACAATGGTTTCTATTCGGGCAATTTCTTCTTCCGTCACTTTTGCAAAATGCGAAAAGTCGAATCGCAAATATTCATCATTTACCAGGGAACCTTTCTGGTTAACATGGGTACCCAGCACCTGTTTCAAAGCCGCATGCAATAAGTGGGTAGCCGAGTGGTTATTTTCGATGCTGGTTCTTCTTTGCGGATCGACGATGGCTGTCAGCGAATCACTGATCGCTTTACCAGTCGGCAAAGCATCTACAAAATGAACAATCAGGGCATTTTCTTTTTTGGTATCGGTCACTTCCAGTATTTCCCCATCCGGGAATACCAATTGGCCGATATCACCAACCTGCCCACCGCTTTCGGCATAGAAAGGGGTTTTATCCAATACAATTTGGTATTGCTCTTTACCTTTTGCAGTAACCTTGCGGTATTTTATTATATGGGCAATTGTCTCGGTTTCGTCGTAACCCGTAAAGAGGGTGTTTTCTTCGTCTCTTAGCAATACCCAATCGCCGGTATCGATAGCGGTGGCGGCGCGGGAGCGGCTTTTTTGGGTTGCAAGTTCTAACTCAAAACTTGCCAGATCAACAGAAAGGCCGTTTTCACGTGCCATCAATTCTGTAAGGTCGATCGGGAATCCGTAAGTATCAGAAAGTTCAAAGGCCACTTTGCCTGAAATAACTTTACTATCAGCAATTATAGCGTCTTTGAATTTTTTTATACCGGCTGAAAGTGTCCTTAAGAAGCTGGTTTCCTCTTCCAACACCACTTTTTGCACAAAATCTTTCTGATCCCACAACTCATCAAATACGCCTTTAAATTGTGCTGCCAAAAGTGGCACCAGGGTATTCAAGAAAGGTTCCTTAAAGCCTAAATACTGGTATTGGTACCTTACAGCGCGGCGTAAAATACGGCGTATTACATATCCTGCTTTATTATTGGAAGGCAACTGCCCATCTGCAATTGTAAAACTAACTGCCCGGATATGGTCCGCCAGCACCCGCATTGCTACGGCTGAATTCCAATCAGCATCGCCTGGCTTGGCTGCGCTATTATATTTTTTATTACTTTTTTCAGCTATAAAGTCAATTAGTCCCTGAAAAACATCCGTATCATAATTCGAGCTCTTACCCTGCAGCACGCGTACCAAACGTTCGAAACCCATACCTGTATCCACGTGTTTAGCCGGCAATGGTTGCAATGAACCATCCTTCAGGCGGTTAAATTGCATGAACACATTGTTCCAAATTTCAATTACCTGGTCGTGATCCTTATTGACCAAACTTTCGCCTTTAACCTTTAACCTTTCACCTTGAGCCCGGTTATCATAATGGATCTCGGAGCACGGGCCACAAGGACCGGTTTCGCCCATTTCCCAGAAATTATCCTTTTTGTTGCCCAGCAGGATATGATCCTCGGGTACAAATTGCTTCCAATAATCGTAGGCTTCCTGATCTTTAGGCAATCCCTCTTTTTCGTCACCTTCAAAAATGGTTACGTAAAGGCGGTCTTTGTCTATTTTATAAACTTCGGTCAGCAGTTCCCAGCTCCAGTTTATGGCTTCTTTTTTAAAATAATCGCCAAAGCTCCAGTTGCCCAGCATCTCGAACATGGTATGATGATAGGTATCAATACCTACTTCTTCCAGGTCGTTATGTTTACCCGAAACACGTAAACAACGTTGGGTATCCGCCACACGCGGGTATTTTGCCGCTGCCTCACCCAAAAAAATATCTTTAAACTGGTTCATCCCGGCATTAGTAAACATCAACGTCGGGTCGTTTTTTACCACAATGGGAGCAGATGGCACAATAGTATGCCCTTTGGAAGCAAAAAAATCAAGAAAAGCTTTACGTATTTCGGAAGCGGTTGTCATAGGGTGCAAAGGTAAATATAAGTAGGAAAGCATAAAACCATTTGTTGCGCTATTCGTACAAGCGATAACTGGAACGAATCAGGTTAAGTTTTCAACATTTTTGTAATTTGCAAAACTTTAGGAACCGTACCTCGTATAAAGTGCTAAACGATTTTTACTTTTAAGCTATGCCGTATAAAGAACACGAGATCAGCAAGATGTATTATACCATGGGTGAAGTGGCCGCGATTTTTGACGTGAACCAATCGCTGATCAGGTTTTATGAAAAAGAATTTGATGTTCTTCAACCAAAGAAGAACAAAAAAGGAAACAGATACTTTACCCCTGAAGATATCGAACACCTGCGTATCATCTTTCATTTGATCAAGGAAAAAGGCTATACTTTAAATGGCGCCAAGGACCACCTGAAGAAGAATATGAACGAGGTGCGTGAAAATCAGCGCGTTGTTGATGCCCTTGAAAATATTAAAAAGTTCTTGCTTGAAGTTAGAGAGCAGCTTTAGGTTAATGTGTGAGTTAGTGAATGAGTGAATTGGCTGGTTGACTAATTGTAGGTGCGATCCGAAAAATCATAAAATTTAGCTTCAAATAACAAAAATCATATCTTTATCAGGTATGATGCCCGCTGGTAAAAGCGAAATTCCCTTTGTTATCTACCTTATCCCCTTTTTGGCAGGTATTGCCTGTGGACTGGCTTTTTTGCCACCATCATCTTTTTTATTATTATGGTTTGTACTGATTGGGCTGGCTGCGGCTATCATCCTGTTAAACCTGTATTTCAAAAAACTTCAGCTTTATAAATACCGCTGGCTCGGCGGCTTAACGGTGCATCTGTTTCTGTTTGCTGCTGGATGGCTGCTGCTGGTAAACAATAATGAACTAAAAAGTAATGATCATTTCTCAAAAAGGCCCGCCACAAGCCTGGTGGTTACAATCAGTAATGAACCGGTATTAAAAAACGGAATACTGCGTTTCAAAGCTTTTGCCACTCGGGGCATCAATAAAAATAGCTCGTACCCGGTTACCGGAAATATATTACTGGTGCTTAAAAGCAATAATGACGACATTTTACATTATGGAGATGTATTATTGATACCATCAGACTACAGGCCTATAGACCCCCCGGCTAACCCGGCCGAATTCAACTATAAAAGCTACCTGGCCAATCAAAACATACACTTTCAGGAGTTTCTTTTTCCGAACCAATATCGAATAATAAGTGCAGGCAATGGGAACCCTTTGATTGCCTGGTCATACAGCTTAAGGAGGCACCTGGTTAAAATGCTAAAGGAAAATATTTATAGCAAGGAAGCTGCCGGAGTAGCTGCGAAGCTGATACTCGGCTATAAAGCCGACCTTGATGAGGATGTTTTGCAGGTCTACGCCAAAACGGGCACCACTCATGTACTTTCTGTTTCGGGGGCGCAGGTTGCCATACTTTTTGTGTTGTTGGAGTTTATGTTTGGCTGGTTGATCAACGTGCCTCATGGCAGGGCGGTAAAAACCGGACTCATTGTAACTGGTATTCTATATTATGCAGTACTTACCGGCCTTTCACCGGCAGTTTGCCGCGCGGCTTTCATGCTTTCATTGGTGCTTATTGGCAAAACATTCAGCCGAACTATAAGTACGCTTAACCTGCTTGCGTTTTCGGCTTTTCTATTGTTGCTGTACGATCCCTTGCTAATAAGTGACGCAGGTTTCCAATTGACATATCTGGCCGTAAGTGGTCTCCTATTATTTCAGCCTGCTGTTTACAAGTGGTTTACGTTTAAAAATAAATGGCTTGATAAAATTTGGCTGCTGGCTTCAATCACCATAACCGCACAACTGGTGGTTTTACCGCTGAGCTCCTGGTATTTTCACCAATTACCGGTTTATTTTTTGCTGAGTAATCTGCTGGTTATCATTCCAGCGGCCTTAGTAATGTATGCAGGTATCGTTTATTTTTTACTGGGATCGATAAATGTTATTGGAAAAATACTGGCTTTTATTATCGAAAAAATCATATTGCTGATGGACGGCTCCCTTCAAATGGTAGAGCATGCTCCGGGGGCAAGTATCAATAAAATATGGCTCTCGCCAATGAGTTTCGCCAGTTTGTGCCTGGTAATTGTTTTTAGTTGCTATTTGCTGCTGAACCGTAAAATAGCAGTGTTACGCATTACGCTTGTAGCCTTACTGCTATTTGCGATCAGCGTTAGCTGGAAAAGGTACCGCAACCTGCAAACAAAAGAGAGCGTTGCTTTTTATATCCGGAAACACCGGGCTATTGCCTACCGGGCGGGCAATCAGGCAGTAGTTCTGACTGATCTTTCCGATACCGATAAAGCATTCAGATACTCGGTACAGCCTTACCTGGATAGCTGCCAGGTAGAAAATCTTAAATTGGTATCGGCGGAGGGCAGAAAAAATCTTGAAATTTCAGGTAACAAATCAATCATCATTAAATCTAATTAGAGTAAAAAATAAAGAGCGCGAAATATTTGCACCCAAAACAATAAAATTTCTAATTTGTAACAAATATCAAACAATCATGAATCGATATTGAGCTACAAAAAATACTTCGCTCTGTAAAGCTTCATCACCAATAACAAAACAAACAAAAAATGAAAATCAAACTTTTTAGCGCTGCGTTCGCCGTTGCTTTAACATCGACCATTTTAAGTGCAAACGCACAAAAAAAATTCACTGAAGGAACAATCACTGTTCAAACAGATATGCGTGGGCAAACTGTTACCCTAACCCAGTATTTCAGACCCGACTCAAATGCACAAACGTTTGAAGCTGGTCCGGCCAAGATCAAAGTACTTACCGATGCTAATTTCAAGTCATTCGCAATTTTAGTTGACGTATCGGCTTTTAACGTAAAAAAAGCTGCTATTTACACACCTGATGAAATTGATCAGGTAGTTGCAGGTTTCCCAACATTAACCTTCGCGCCAACTGCTGAAACTAAACAGATCTCTGGCTTTAATTGCAAAAAAGTAGTAGCAACTGATGCCAAGGCTCAAAAATCATACGATATCTGGATCACCAATGATGTTAGCATCCCGGCTACATCTATTCCAAGGTATTATGCTACAATTGGTGGTGTACCTATCCAATACACTGCGTTTCAACAGGGACAAGCTGCAGTGGTTACCATCACAAGCATTACCGATGCCAAAGCGCCGGCAGGAACTTTTGGTATAGCTGCTGATTTTGATAAAATTACCAAAGACGATTTAGAGGCTCTTTCTCGCGGAGGTCAATAATCGGAATATTTTAAAACAGAAAAGGCTCCCAATCGGAGCCTTTTCTGTTTTATGCCAAAGTCGACTGGTAAACTTCGTTATGTAGTTGATTTACCCACTGAGCAAATAAATGGCTCTCCATAGCCACTGCTTTACCAGCGTGCAACTGCCAATCGGGCGAAAATTGTTCCAATTGCCTGATCATTTCGGCCAGATGGCCCTCTTCTTCCAGAATGATCGATTTTACATTGACTTTGCTATGGGCATCGTCCAGGGCCTGTTGGTACACAGGGTAAAGCTCATCGGCCCGCACTTCAATAGCATAGGTCACCAGCAAATATGCCGCAAAACGCAAGGCAGCACCTCTTAGTCCCAAGTTATTTTTCAGGTAGCGACAAACATCTATATCCAATTGCTGCAGGTAATGACGGCTGCTGCTGGGAGCCAATAAATAAGGTGCAGCGTAGGTCGGGCAAATTTCGGCACCAACCTTTTCTATTTGCTTTTTCAGAAAAAATGCATGCCGGTGCTCTTCGGCAGCATGTTTCAGGATAATATAAGTTACTGTTTCAGGGTCTTCACAGGCCGATATCTTCCTCGCACCAGTATTCTCCATAAGCGACAGCGTATTCAGCCAGCGCGCATGCAGTTGATGATCACTTATAATTGATGGTATTAGTTCGCTCAGTTCCATACTTAAATCTCCTCAAGAGCAGCTATTATTTTGCCGTAAATATAATGCAGCTGTTCATCGCTAATGCAATAGGGAGGTAAAATATAAATTATATTACCAAGGGGACGCAAAATTATACCAGCATCCAAAAAACACTGATACAATCTGTCGCGCAGCGAACTAAAATAGGAAGTGTCCGAGCCTGTCTCCCATTCCATTACGATGATAGTTCCGGTTTGTCGGATGGTACGTATGCGCGGGTGATCTTTGATCTTGAGGGCAAATTGCCGGTGATTTTCTGCTATTCTTTGAATATTGGCGTCGGTAGCGTCGTCCAAAAACAAATCCAAACTGGCCAGTGCTGCCGAACAAGCTACCGGGTTAGCGGTGTATGAATGTCCATGAAACAATGTTTTGAGCCGATCTTCCGACAAAAAAGCCTCATAGATATGCTGCGCACAGGTGGTTAATCCCATGGCCATGGTACCACCGGTGAGCCCTTTCGAAAAACACATGATATCGGGATCAACTGATACATATTCGCAGGCAAAGGCTTTGCCGGTACGACCAAAGCCGGTAAAAACTTCATCCGCTATCAATAAAATTTGCTCCTCGCGGCAATGCGCCATAAGCTGGTCGAGGTATGCGGCCTCATACATGATCATACCTGCGGCACCCTGCACCAGGGGTTCAAAGATAAAACAAGCCAGGTCGGATTTGAGATTTGAGACCTGTGATTTGAGATTTGAGATATTTTCTTCGTTAGGCAGATCAATAAACTCCACTTCAAACAACAGGCTATCAAATGCTGCTGTAAAGGCACTTCTGCCGCTAACTGCCATTGCGCCGAAAGTATCGCCATGGTAGGCATTTTTAAAGGCCAAAATTTTGGTACGTCGCAAACCCTGGTTATGCCAGTATTGCAGGCACATTTTTATAGCCACTTCAACTGCCGTTGATCCGTTATCCGAATAAAAAACCTTAGCCTGATTTGCGGGAAGTATTTTAAGCAGGCGTTCGGCTAATTCAACAGCAGGTTCGTGCGTAAAACCTGCAAAAATCACATGTTCCAGCTTTTGCAATTGCTCAGCTACTTTTTGTGCGATATAGGGATGCGCATGCCCATGGATATTTACCCACCAGGAAGATATCGCATCAATATAACACTTGTCGTTCTGGTCGTACAGGCAAGCACCCTCACCCCTGATAATAGGTATAGGCGGCTGCGCCGTTTGCATTTGGGTATAGGGGTGCCATATAACTTTAAGGTCTCTTTCGGAGAGCGTCATATTTTTTCTTTCAGAAGTTTCACTACTTGTTTATCGGTTGGAAAGGTGATATCATCCTCCTTCAGCTCGTTTAAACCTACCCAGCGGAAGGATTGCAACAAATCACCCTCACCATCAAAATCAAATGGTTCGGTTTTAAATACCAGATTCAATGGGCTGGTATTTCTTACGGTATAATATACGTTGATCACCTGCGAATCATTAAAAGCTGATTTCACAAAAAAGTCGGTGGTATAAAAATGATCGATGATCTCTATTTCGGTGTTGCACTCTTCCACAAACTCACGCTTTAAACCATCTATCAAGCCTTCACCAAATTCAAGCCCGCCACCCGGGAATTTACTGAATTTCATGCCAAATTCCAGTTCATCACTGATCAAAACCTGGTTTTGCTCAGTGATCAGCACTCCGTAAACACGCACATTAAATGGATACATTATCTTTCAAAGTGTTTTTTGTTTCGTGTAATATTCTCCATGGTCCAGGTAATATCAGTTGTTTTTGCTTCTGACCGTATGGGGCAATTTTGCATGTTGCAATAATGGCAGCAATACGGCAAACATGGATCGGCATGGATAAAAAATTCGGTAGTCACGCTGGCGGCTTTGTTTACAAGTTGATCTACCAGTTTAACTTCTTCGTGCACTTTATTCAGATCGAAATAATTGGGCAGGGTAATATGGCAATCGATATGTAGCTCATTGCCATATTTCTGCGCCCTGAAATTATGCAGATCGATCCATTCTTCCCGGCGTTGATCATTAAGTATTGATAATATCTCTTTTACAAGTTCAAAATCAGCTTCATCCATTAATCCTGAAACTGATTTCCGCAAAAGCTTATAACCAACATACAGGATATACATGCCCACAAGGATCGATAAAATACTATCCAGCAGATCGATCCTGGTGAAGTAGATCAGCAGCAAACCAGCAACTAATCCGATCGAGGTAACCATATCCGTAATGAGGTGTCGCCCATCGGCTTCAATTGTGATTGACTTGAGCACTTTACCCTGCCTCTTCATATAATAACCAAGACAGCCGTTTACAACTCCGGTTATACCTATAATGTAAACACCCGCCAGCAGGTCGTGGATCGGATGCGGATAAAATATATTATAAGTTGATTTGATCAGAATACCTAAGCCTGCCATACTAATGAGTGCTCCCTCTATAAAAACCGAGAAGAACTCCACTTTGCCGTGACCGTAAGGATGATTTTCATCGCGGGGCAATGAGGCCAGATAAATACTGTAAAATGCAAATGAGCTGGCCAGTACATTAACGATACTTTCAGCAGCATCGGTTAATATAAAATTGGATGCAGTGAGCAGATAAGCGCCAAATTTGGCAATCATCAGAATTATCCCCGTAATGAGCGCCAGTAGAATGATCTTTTTTTGCTGCAGCAAAGTATTAAATTTTTTTGCCAAAGGTAAGCAGAAAGCCGTTAGCATAAAGACCGGCAAACAAAGCTTTTTACCTTTTTATTTGAACAAATGCTGAATAATAAATTAAAATTCAATTAACACAAGTTCCCTTTTTACTTTCAGCTTTCTGCATATTTTCTATCTTTGCCCGCGAAATAAAAAACGATAAGATGAACGCATTAAGTACCAGGATCAACAACTTAGCCGAGTCGGCAACTATTAAAATGGCCAAATTAGGTCGTGAGCTGGCTGCAAAGGGAGTTGACGTGATCAGCCTGAGTTTTGGCGAACCCGATTTCCATACGCCCGAATACATTAAAGAGGCGGCTAAGAAAGCAATGGACAACAACTTTACGTATTATACGCCAGTTGCCGGTTATCCCGATCTTCGCAAAGCCATCACACTGAAACTTAAAAACGAGAATGGACTGGATTATGATGCAAGCCAGATCGTAGTTTCGACAGGCGCAAAACAGGCTATTGCCAACGCGGTACTTTGCCTGGTTAATCCGGGAGAAGAAGTGATCATCCCTACCCCCTATTGGGTATCGTATTCGGAAGTGGTAAAACTGGCCGAAGGTGTAAGCGTATTTATAAATGCTTCAGTTGAGCAGGAATTTAAAATTACACCCGAGCAACTGGAAGCTGCAATCACTCCAAAAACTAAGCTGTTCATGTTTTCGTCGCCCTGCAATCCAACAGGAAGCGTATATACTAAAGACGAATTAGAAGGTTTGGCTAAAGTATTTGAACGTCATCCGCAGATCTATATTCTTTCTGATGAGATCTACGAACATATCAACTTTGTTGACAAGCACGAGTCAATAGCACAATTTGATAGCATTAAAGACCGGGTTATCATCATAAATGGATTTTCGAAAGCCTTTGCCATGACCGGCTGGCGCATTGGCTATACCGCATCTAACAAAGAGATTGCCGCAGCCTGCGATAAAATGCAGGGTCAGGTAACTTCGGGTACCTGCTCCATTACGCAAAAAGCCGGTGTAGCGGCACTGGAAGGCGGATTGGAAAGTGTACACGCCATGCGCGAACAATTCCGCAAACGCCGCGACCTGGTTTATGGTTTACTGAAAGATATTGAAGGCGTAAAAGTTAACCTTCCCGATGGTGCATTTTATTTCTTCCCGGATGTTACCTCATTTTTTGGCAAAAGCTATAACGGACGCACCATTAAAGATGCTGACGAACTTAGCCTTTACTTGTTAGAAGAAGGACATGTTGCTACTGTTGGCGGCGATTCATTTGGAGACACCAAATCGATACGATTGTCATATGCCGCGGCAGAAGACGTTTTGGTAGAAGCAATAAAACGAATTAAAGAGGCATTGGGTAAATTAAGCTAAGACCGTTTAACTAACCGCATAAAGCTTCCAGTTAAACCTGGAAGCTTTTTTGTTTTAGCCGGGTTAAACTCTTCGCCAAATACTATTGCATTTAGGGCGTTAAAAAATTGATCAAAAAATAAATCGGCTTCAAAAATTGCTACTATCGGGCATTTTTTTAGTTATTCGATTAAATAATATGTGCTAAAAAAAATGGCCGAAATTGCAGCTAAAGGCCACGAAATCAAACACTACACAGCGTCTTTGAATAGTTTTTTCAAAAAAATGAAAAATTGTAGGCTGATTTAAACAAAAAATTTAATTAATTTGCCTAATGAGAATTTATATTCCCCGAAAAGTGGAATGTGTAGATTATCAGCTAACTAACTTAGAAGTTATAAACTTGTTTACAAAAAATTAAAGCAGGGTTAATATACATGGGTAAAAAACTACATGAAAGGATTGCGCAGTTTAAAGACGCAGATATGGCAAGGGAGAGAGGCATATACCCCTTCTTCAGACCCATTGAATCCGGACAAGACACAGAGGTAATTATTGATGGCAAACGGGTGTTGATGTTTGGATCGAATTCTTATTTAGGATTAACCAATCACCCGAAAATTATTGAAGCTTCCAAAAAAGCAATTGATAAATATGGCACAGGATGCGCCGGTTCGCGTTTTTTGAACGGTACACTTGATATCCATATCGAACTGGAAGATAAACTTGCCGAATATGTGGGTAAGGAAGCAGCTGTGTTATTCAGTACCGGATTTCAGGTTAATTTAGGTGTTTTATCCAGCATCGCTGCGAGCAGAAACGACTATCTGATCCTTGACGAATACGATCATGCCTCTATTATTGACGGAAGCCGCTTATCATTTTCGAGGGTAGTAAAATATGCCCACAATGACATGGACGACCTGCGCCGTAAACTGTCAATTCTGCCAGATGAAGGTGTTAAACTGATCGTGGTTGATGGCGTTTTCAGCATGGAAGGTGATATTGTTAAATTACCTGAAATTGTTCAGCTAGCCGAAGAATTTGGCGCAAATATCATGATTGACGATGCCCACAGCTTAGGGGTTATCGGTTATAAAGGTGCTGGTACCGCATCACATTTCGGTCTTACCGATCAGGTGGACCTGATTGGTGGTACTTTCAGTAAATCATTGGCATCATTGGGCGGCTTCATTGCTGCTGATTATGCAACTATAGACTATCTGAAACACCGGGCAAGATCGTTGATGTTTAGTGCCAGTATGACTCCAGGTGCAGTCGCAAGTGTTATTGCAGCACTTGATCTTATCATTACCGAACCTGAGCGTATCTCGAAACTTTGGGACAATACCAATTATTCGAAAAAGCTGTTATTGGAAGAAGGTTTTGATCTGGGCCCAACCGAAAGTCCGATATTGCCTATTTACGTTCGCGATAATGAGAAGACTTTCCATGTTACTAAAATATTGCAGGATTCGGGCGTTTTCGTTAACCCGGTAGTATCACCGGCAGTTCCATCTGATTCGTCGTTATTACGTTTCTCGCTGATGGCGACACATACTTTTGATCAAATTGAAGAGGCTATCGACAAAATTTCAAAAGCATTTAAAACTGTTGGTGTTAGCTACGTAAAAGAAGATATATAAACCGCTTTTTTAGAACTGCAGCGCTGTAATGAAGAAAGTAATTCCTGTTAGCAATAAGAAGGAACTTGCTAAGTTTATTGATTTTCCGCACGAACTCTACAAGGGCGATCCAAATTATGTACCCGAATTGTTTATTGCGCAAAGGGATCTGTTAACCACGCATCCTTTCCATAAACACAATTCCCTACAAGCATTTTTGGCTTACGACGGTGATAGGATCGTTGGTCGTATTGCTGCGATCTTAAATAAAGCACACAACGAATTCAATAAAGCAAATGACGGATTTTGGGGATTTTTTGATTGTGTAAACGATCAGGAAGTAGCCCAACTATTATTTGATGCAGCCGCAGTATGGTTAAAAGATCAGGGTATAGCCGATAAATTTATCGGACCGGTAAATTTTTCAACCAATGAGGCTGCCGGGCTACTGATCAAAGGGTTTGACAGCCCGCCCATGTTGATGATGACCTATAACGCCCCCTATTATGCCGAACTGGTTGAAAAAGCCGGTTTTGCAAAACAGATCGACCTGATCGCATGGCATTGGGAAGGCGAAAGTTATGACGACCGTTCGGTGAGATTGCTCGATGCCTTACAGGCTCGTTTGAAGCGCAATAATATCGTTATCCGTAAGGTAAACCTCAAGAACTTCAAACAGGAAGCGGCTGCTTTAAGGGAAGTATACAACTCGGCCTGGGACCATAATACCGGATTTGTACCATTGACCGATGAAGAATTCAACTACCTGGCCAAAGATCTGAAGTTAATCCTTGATACCGACTTCGCATTGGTAGCTGAACAAAACGGCAAGCTGGTTGGCTTTGGCCTTGCCTTGCCCAACTATAACGAGATCTTTATTAAAATAAAAAAAGGGCGCTTGCTGCCCACCGGCATTTTTAAGCTCCTGGCTAACAAAAGCAAGATCAAAAGTATCCGTATCTACGCGCTAGGCGTAGTTGATGGCTATCGTAAGATGGGTATCGAAGCGGTGATGTATGGTACCATTATCAAAGAGTATAAAAGAAAAGGTTTCACCCATGCCGAAGCTGGTTGGACCCTCGAAAATAATACCCTGATCAATGAAGCCATAAAAGCTATCAATGGCGACCCCTACAAAACTTATCGGATCTACGAAAAGACGATCTGAATATCTCTGCCAATATCTACATTTGATAAATAACTGCTTTATTGCCGCGCAACCTGACTATTACCTGTATTGGGTTGAATTTTTATGATCAGATTTCACAAACTCATAGCAACCTGTATGGGTATCGGCTACGTTGGAAAGGGAGCTGGTACCCTGGCTGCAATTACAGCTTGCATTGTATGGTATTTAGCTTTTAATGGAAATTACAATCCTATTTTGGCTGTTGTCATAACTATTGCGATTACCGTGCTGGGTATCTGGTCGTCTGACAAGGTTACCGGCATATGGGGCAAAGACCCTTCCCGGGTAGTAATTGACGAATGGGCAGGGATGTTTATTACCCTGTTGTTTTTACCTTCAAGCCTGGCGTATATAATCGCCGGTTTGGTTCTTTTTCGCTTTTTCGATATTGCAAAACCACTTTTCATCCGGAAAGCTGAAAAGCTGCCGGGTGGTTGGGGTATCATGCTGGACGACGTTGTTGCAGGCATCTATAGCAATATCATCCTGCAGCTCATTTTTTGGTTCAAACTACTTTAAAAAAATAAAATCAATCGATTGATTAATTTTGACTTTTCGACCACATAAGTCTCCTCTAATTTTTTCTATTTTTGCCCTCGAATACAAAACATTTATGCTCTTGTGAATACTTCATTGAAACTGTATTCGCAATAAAACCAAAACAGTGTATTTGATTCGATGTGTTGATTTAAAGTATTATACTGTTACAGGAGCTTTAAATGATCGAACTTACCAGTAAACGCGTAAAATAGAGTTTGTATTAAGAAAATTGCAATAGCTAAATGAGCTTAGATAAATTTTATTTACGGTTTTTAATAATATTCAGCTTTAGTATATATTCCCTGCCCGGCCTGGCGCAAATCACCCGGGTAAGCGGTACGGTAACGGATGCAAAAACTCAGCAAACTTTACCTTACGTAGGGTTAAAATCGGGCGATTCTACCGTATTGGCTACATCTGATGCCAACGGTAAGTTTGTTATACAGTCAACCAAATCCTTTAGCCACATTATCGTAAGTTATGTTGGTTATAAAACAGCCGAAATAAACGTTAAACCCGGGCAAGAGCAAATAATAAATATCCGGATGGTTGCTGTATCACAGCAATTGGGTGAGGTAGTGATAAGGGCTGGCAAAAAGACCAAATACCGCAACAAAGATAACCCGGCAGTTGAATTGATCAGGCAGGTGATCGCACACAAAGATCAGAACAAGCCCGAAAGCTATGACTACGTTCAATTTAAGGAATATGATAAAATGATGTTCTCGATACTGAACGTATCCCCAACCGTTGCCGATAAAAAATTCTTTAAGAAGTATAAATTTATCATCGATAACCGCGATAGTACAACCATTCCGGGTAAGACGCTCTTACCTATTTATCTGGATGAGAAATTAAGTCAGCATTATTACCGTAAATCGCCTGAGAAATCGAAAAGTATTGTTTTGGCCCATCAGGATGCCAATTTTGGTAGTTACTTTGATAATGAAGGTTTAGGGCAGTACTTTAAACACATGTATTACAAAGTTGATATTTATGATAATGATATCTTCCTGATGACCAATATGTTTTTGAGCCCTATCAGCAATTCGGCGCCAACTTTCTATAAATTTTTCATCTCGGATACGCTGATGGTTGATAATATTAAAGTTGTAGAACTAAGTTTTACACCGCGCAATACAACTGACATGTTATTTGAGGGAAAGATATATATTACCCTCGACGGAAATTATGCGGTTCAAAAAGCATCACTTACTGTAAATAAAAATATCAATCTGAATTTTGTTAAATCCTTACATGTCGACCAGGATTTTGAACAAACGCCGGATAAACGCTATCACCTGAGTAAGAGTAATACAATCGTTGATTTTAGTTTCAATAAAAAAGGGAACGGAGGCTTGCTTGGTATCAGAACGATCACTTATGGTAATTACGAAGTAAACAAACCGCAATCCGATACTACCTATAATGGCCTGGCCGAGGTTGAATTAGATGCCGCAACTAACCGAACACTCGATTACTGGAAACAGAACCGCCTGGATACCTTGACTACGGCCGAATCAAAAGTGTACCACAATATTGATACCCTGAAGACCATACCATCTTACAGGCGTACCATGGATATCATCAGTTTGGTGCTCGCCGGATATAAATCATTTGGTCCGTTTGAATTAGGTCCGGCAAATACCTTCTACAGCTTTAATCCGGTTGAAGGCTTAAAATTACGACTGGGTGGGCGAACTACCCCTGAATTAAGCAAACGGTATTATTTTGAAACTTATGCTTCTTATGGTGTTAAAGACGAGCGCTGGAAATATTTTCTTAGTGCAACCTATTCGCTCAATGATAAATCAATTTACCGTTTCCCTCAAAACTACCTGCGGGTAAGTTATCAAAAGGAAACACAGATACCGGGACTAAACCTGCAGTTTGTTCAGGAAGATAACTTCTTGCTGTCGTTCAAGCGGGGCAATAACGACAAATACCTGTACAACCAATTTTTCAAATTCGACTATGTACATGAATTTGAGAGTCATTTTTCGTACAGTTTTGGATTTCGTAAATGGATACAGGCGCCGGCAGGATCGCTTTATTTCAGTACCCTGGAGAACGGCGTACCCAAAACAATACCTAATTTAACAACCAGTGAATTTACTGCCGAATTGCGGTATGCACCCAATGAACAGTTTTATCAGGGCAAAATATACCGGGTTGATATCCCCAATAAATACCCTATTTATACCATAGACTATACCAAAGGCGTTAAAAATCTTTGGGGTGGCCAATACAATTTTCAAAATTTACATCTCTCCTTCGCTAAACGTTTCTATTTGTCACAGTTTGGTTATGGTGATTTACTGGCTGAAGGTATTCAGATATTTGGACAGGTGCCATGGCCACTTCTATCCATACCAAGGGCCAACCAAACCTATGCTTATGATATCGACTCCTATAACCTGATGAACTTTCTTGAGTTTGCCAATGATCATTCTGAAAGCATCAATATAGATTACCATTTTAACGGCTTTTTATTCAACAAAGTACCATTGTTCAAAAAGTTAAAATGGCGCGAGACGGTTTCCTTTAAATCTTTATGGGGCGGTGTCCGCGATGAGAATAATCCTTCTATCCATTCGGCACTTTACCAGTTACCAGTAAATGGCAGCGGGCAACCTATTACCTCTTTTATGGGCAGGACACCCTATATTGAAGGAAGCGTTGGTATAGAAAACATATTTAAATTCATCCGCGTGGATCTGGTTAGGCGATTTACCTACCTGAATGACCCTGACGTAGCCAAATGGGGCATACGTACTAGGGTATTATTTACCTTTTAATCATATCAGCAATCGGCATGTCAGGTCAAACCTCCATAAGGACAAATTTGCAAACGGGTATCTATAAAATAATAGACCCGCTGGTAAAGGTACTGATCAAATTGGGCCTAACGCCAAATGCAGTTACCACCATTGGATTTGTTTTGAATCTGGGTGTAGCAGTAATATTCATAGTTGGAGCTGAGGAAGGTAATCGCGGAGACCTGTCATATGTTGGCTGGGCTGGTGCGCTTATCTTGTTTGCAGGGCTGTTTGACATGCTCGATGGGCAGGTAGCAAGGCTTGGCAACATGAAATCAACGTTTGGCGCTTTATATGATTCGGTACTTGACAGGTATAGCGAATTGATCATGTTCCTGGGGATCTGTTATTACCTTGTTGGGCATCACTACTTTTTAAGTTCAATTTTTGCATTTGTGGCATTGATCGGCTCCATGATGGTGAGCTATGTAAGGGCACGCGCCGAAGGCCTGGGTGTTGAAATTAAAGGTGGCTTGATGCAGCGCCCGGAAAGAGTAGTGACCATAGGTCTTTTTGCCATATTGTGTGGTATCATTTCACATTATATTGGCGGCGACTATAAGCTCTTCGTTCCAGGAATCAAATTCCATGTCTTTGAAACGATGTCGATCTTCACGATACCGATCTTTGTTCTGGCTATCTTAACTAATGTTACTGCTTTTAAACGTCTGACAGACGCAAAGAAAGCTCTTGAGGAAAAAAACAAATAAACAATTCTGCCTTTTGTAATGCGATCATCGTTTCTTTTTATACTTAGCTTTTTACTACTTATAATATCTAATAACAGTTATGCCGAAGGGGACAACCCCGATTCACTGAAAGCGCATGTCAATTATCAAAAACCACCTGCTACCCCCGAACGTCTTTTTTATGTGCAAAGGACGCCAAATGCCAATACTATTGTTTATGACATTAATATGGACGATAGTGGCAAACCAGATGCCGACGAACCTGTTAAAGTTTATTGGATAAAATATGCCGAAAGAGGGCAAAAAGAAGATTTGAACTTTATTCAGCGAAAATTTGCCTACGGATTAACATCGAAACCTTTAACTAACGGCGGTTATGATCTCAGGTTCGTTTCCTACAAAAAATTTCCACTAACTTTATTAAAGGGAACTGATGGAAAATATCATATATTCGCCTTTATTTCGCAAAAACAAGTGATCCTCAAAAGTGTTTTTGTCTTGGTAGAAGGAGGTTCCTTTTGGTTACCCAACATCGTATATGTGGAAATAAAAGGAACTGATCCTAAGACAGGCAGAGAAATGGTTGAACGTTTTAAACCCTGATTTAATGAAAAAGAATTATGTTTCCAATTCACAGGAGTCTGTGAGAATGTTTAAGAGCAGTTTTCTGGAAGCTCTTTCCAAGGTTCATTTCCTTGTGCCCGTTTTTATTTTTGTTCCGGTTATTCTGGTTAGCATTTACTGGTCGTTTTTTCAGATAGGTCTTGGTGTAATAGATTTTATTGAATATTTTCTGCTGGGCCTGTTTGTATGGACACTGACCGAGTACGTTATGCACCGTTTTGTATTCCATTATGCGCCGCCAAACAAGCCCTGGGCTCAACGTTTGCATTTTATATTCCACGGTGTTCACCACGATTACCCAAGTGATGCCAAGCGACTTGTAATGCCGCCTTCAGTAAGTATTCCTCTGGCAACAGGCTTCTTCTTTTTGTTTGGACTTATTTTGCCGGCTGGCGATGTTTACGCTTTTTTCCCGGGCTTCATGTTGGGCTATCTGTTTTATGATATGACCCATTACGCCATACATCACTTTAACTTCAAAGGAAATATCTGGAAAAAGATAAAACAACACCATATGCTGCATCATTACCAGGATCCCGATAAAGGATATGGTGTAAGTTCGCCATTGTGGGATAAGGTATTCCGTTCAGATTTCATTAAAAAATAACAATGGGTGCTAGTGTCAATCCTGGCATGTTAGTTAATTCCCGTTCTATAATTGTTATTTCGGTATTATCTATTGCCTATTTTGCGTTGTCTTATTTCCTGGTTGGCTTTCAGGGCGATCAGGTTGTGCTGGTACTTACCTGCAATATTCTTTTTTATACCTCCAACAATTCGCGAAAATTTCTATTCGCTTACCTGACATTTTTGGTTTACTGGCTCATATTTGATTATATGAAGGCCTTCCCGAACTATCGTTATAACGTAGTTCATATTGCCGACCTGTATAACCTTGAAAAACACCTGTTCGGTATACGCGTTAACGGAATTGTATTAACCCCCAACGAATACCTTAAATTACATAGTAATATTATTGCCGACCTGCTTTCAGGATTGTTTTACTTGTGCTGGATACCGGTTCCGTTTGGCTTCGGTATCTATCTGTTTTTAACTAACAGACGACAGTGCCTGTATTTCCTCATCTCGTTTGTAACGTTGAATATCCTGGGATTTATTGTCTACTATACCTATCCGGCCGCACCACCCTGGTATGTACAGGACCACGGTTTTACCCTGCAACCTAATATGCACGAAGGTATTGCCGGACTGTCCCGATTTGATCAATATGTTAATGCACCCATTTTTAAAAGCATTTATACCAAGGGTTCCAATGTATTTGCTGCTATGCCCTCGCTTCATTCGGCCTATCCGATAGTAGTTGTTTATTATGCCTATAAAAACCGTCTCAGGAAGGCGTTTATCGCTTTTGGTATAGTTACACTCGGTATATGGTTTGGCGCCGTTTATACCAGTCACCATTACATCCTGGATGTGTTGGCCGGAATTCTTTGTGCGTCGTCTGGTATTGCGCTGTTCAATCTGCTTAATTCAAGGTGGCCCTGGTTCAAAACCTTTGTTGAGCGCTATGTTCAATTGATTGAAAAGTAGCGTATTGGGGAAATATTTGTACTAAAATAGCTCCAATTTAAAGCTATAATCGCTGTAATAAAAAGCGATGAAACGGCAGAAACATCGCCAAAAAACCATAAAAGGCTATTCACCGTCATTTTTCAACAAAACTTTATCTTTTAGATGTACAGGCACAGCTTTTGCATTATACAGCAACCGAGCTTATTCAGATGCCTGTGTCACTAACCAATAAATATATATTTTTCCTGCTGGCAATAGCCATTAATACAAAGGCATACGCTGTTGATAAGACTGACAGCCTGAAACAAAAAATTGGTTTGACCCAGCCCTGGATTGATAGCCTGCAAAAACAGCTCGAATTCAGCAACGATTCATTGAAAGGCAATTTATACACGCAAATTGCAATGCAGTATTTGAATGCCGATACCATCAGCGACAAGTTAAGACGTGCCAGGTACCGTGAAATTGCCCTGAGTAATACAATGAAAGCCCTGCATTACTATTCAAAATACCGGGACAGCATTGGGCTTCGTATAAGTTTTGATCATCTGGCCCTCATCTATCGGGCACAGAAAAAATATGCGCAGGCAAAATGGTTTATCTTGCAATCCAATACACTTTCGCGGGAAAGGAATGATGTGCGCGAGATCATTACCTCGCTGATAACATTGGCGGGGATCAAAAGCGATATCGGCGATTACGACCTGGCCCTGCGCGATTTAGCTGAAGCCTGGTCACTAACGATCAAAAAGCACCTGCCCGAACAAGCTTCGCTGGTTCAACTAAGTTATGCCGGATTGTATACACAGATCGGTGAACCTAAAAAAGCTGCACTTGCCAGTAAACACCATCAGGAAATTGATGACAGCTTACTTAAAGCGAAACAACTGCTTTTAATAGCCAGCTTACGCGCCGACGAGATGCTTGCAGCTGTTAAAAAAAAAGAATTACCGAGCAGCAACAGAGCGCAAGCCAATTTAAGAGTCTCAAAAACTACTGGATTATTACCGTATCTGTCCTTCTCGTTATTCTAAGTTCAATAGCCCTGATAGGCCTGAAACACCGGAATAAAAGCCCTGAAAACTAAAGCAGCTTTTTTAAAAGGATTGTTTTGTTATTTTTGATCACCGAAAGCCTAAACTTTTTGGTATCATCACAAAATGAAACTATTTTTTTCTGCCTTGATCACTCTGGCACTATTTCTTTCCTGCATTACTATGGCTAACGAAGATAAAGCCAAAGAGCAATTTAAAGCTGAATTTCTTACCCGTATAAATAAGCTGCGGCATGATGGTTGTCATTGCGGTACTGTTTCCATGCCACCTGTACCGCCCTTAGTTTGGAACGACAACCTTGCCAAAGCTGCAAAGAACCACGCCGACGACATGTTTGCACACGATTATTTTGCACATAACAGTAAATTTGGAATAACACCCATGGACAGAGCGGTAGCAGCCGGCTATGGCAATAAAGGCTATAAGCGGTATATTTTAGGCGAAAATATCGCCAAAGGAAACTTCACCATTGCACAGGTTATGGCCGGCTGGATAAAAAGTCCGGAGCATTGCCAAAACCTGATGATGGCTGAATTTAAAGAGGTTGGCGTTGCCCAGGTATACAGTCTTTGGGTACAGGATTTCGGTGGCCGCACCGGCTTTTCTGCCTCCGAAAGAAAACTGCTGCACAATGGTCACATGAGGATCGTGCCTAATTCAACTGATAATAAATAGATACCTATCTTAAGCCTTTTTCTTTTAAAAACCCGATCAAAGCAGCCGGATGATCCGTTTGCAATCCGGTAAAGCCTTTGACAATTGCCGATGCCCAGTTTGCGTCTTCACCTTTGCCCTGAATATCGGGCCAAACCGTTAGTTGTATTGATTTTGCCCGGCTAACAATTTCGGGCAGGTAATCATCCCAACTTCCATCCAGAATATCAGGTTTAATTCTGTCAAAAAAAGCATTCAGTGCAGTGGTGTCTTTAATATTTCCAGGCAGGCTTACCATCAGCGGCATCGTTGGGTCAACTTTGCGCCAATCAACAAACTGACGAGGCGCGTTTATATAAACAATAACCTGCTTTTCCATGCCATGTGCTTTCAAAGCAGCCAGGGTTTGTGCGGCATCAGCCATTTTATAATCAATATAGATATAGATCTTGTCCTTGCAAACAGAGAGGATCCGCTCAAAGGTGGGCACCCGATAAATCGTTTTGTCGAGGCTGTCTTTGCTTTTAACCTTTAATTGTTCTATCTCGGCCAGCGAAAGGTCACTCACCTTGCCTTTACCATCTGTCATCCGGTCGACCGTTGCGTCGTGCATGCTTACTAATTGTCCGTCTTTGGTCGTTCGCAGGTCTATCTCTATATAGTCAACATCATTCTTTATCGCCTCGCTATAAGCCGCCAATGTATTTTCGGGATAGATCACATGGTCGCCCCGGTGCGCAACCACAATAAATTTATGCCTCGGAGCAGGCGGCTGGTTCACCTGGGCAAAGGCAAATCGCCCGCATCCAAAAATCAAGTAAAACAATAAACAAAGCTTTCTCATATTATTTACCTAAAGATACCAGTTCCTTGATCATGGTTGATTCTATGGCATCCGCAACTTCGTGATTGGCATTTTTCTTGAAGTCGAAACCTAATAACATGGCAATAGTTTGCGCTAACTGCTTATGATAGGTAGTGGTTTGTGTTTGTATGATACCATCTGCTGGTGTGTCAGGACCTATGACCGCCAACCAGGTTTGCTCGGAATTTTTGATTATAGAACCGTGACTGCGCCATGCATCAGGAGAAAGATCCCCACGGCCATGGTCGCAGGTAATGATCAGCGTCGTTTTATTTTTGTAGGCAGGATCGGTTTGAATATACTGCCAGAGTTCCTGCAAATAAGCATCTTCCTGATGGGCCTGATTCAGGTACATTTTATAATTACCGGCATGGGCCATATCATCCGTCTCGTCAAAAGCGAGGTATAAAACACGGGGTTTGTATTCTTTCAGATACTCTTTACCAAACTCAAAGGTCATAAAATCTATACGGGTATCTCCCAGATAATGCGGTGCTTTATGCTGCAATTCATTCAGGAATTTAAGGCGATCGTCTATATGGTTTTCGGCAAAATCAGTATACCCTGCGTTTACATTTAAGCCCGAGCGCCCCACATTAAAAATTGCCGGGAAGGCCTCCCACGAGGCAAAAACAGCAACTTTATTTTCAAAACCCTTTTGTTTATTGAGAAACTCAAAAACCGAAGTATTTGGATTTGCTACAGGATTATTGCTGTTAACCCGGGTATCGGGGAACCCTGTAAATATTTCATTATAGCCCGGATACGAAAAATGATAAACGTTAGCTACTTCATCGCAATTGCCATTGTCGCGGTCGCCATACAACTGACCGTTTGCGGCAACCGTCGACCAGATAAAAGGCATAAGCAATTTGCGGCGTTCCGTAGGAGTTTCGGCCCAAAACTTTTTACGCACATCAGCCTTGGTATCGGTATACTTTGAGTTGATTAGCGTTGAATCCGCACCGCGATACATTTCCTGCCAGCGAAATCCGTCCAGGGTTACCACGATGATGTTTTGTGTCTTGTGATTTTGGGCAAAAACGAAGCTATTAAAGATCAAAAAGAAAAACAGGATGCTATATTTTTTCATGGCCAAGCGTTATCAAGTCAAAAGTACCCTTGCTATATTAAGCTTATTTTGCCTGTAATTTAATTTAAGCTACTGTTGGTAAATAGCTGAATGTGGATAATTGAGCACAAATAGGCATGGCCGATGCCAATGCTTAAAGTCGCCGGCTGTTTATTTCAGATTAATTTTAAAATAAATTGCTGTTTTGCCGATATTAGGCGGATTAATGGGCTCCACTTCTCAAACTGAACAACATTTATCAGACATTATATCTAAGTTCGATATTGATGATATGATTGTGTCTGCAAAGCCCTTTGGCTCCGGACACATCAACGACACTTATCGTTTACTTAATCAGGATGAGTATGGAAACGACTATCTGCTCCAGCGCATCAACCACCACGTTTTTAAAGATGTTGCGCTGTTGATGAATAACCTTTTACAGGTAACCCGGCATTTGAAACAAAAACTCTCGGCAGTACCAGGCGCAGATGCAACACAAAATGTGCTGACCATAATTCATGCAAGGACGGGGGAAACTTTTTTTGAAGATGCCGATGGTAATTTCTGGCGGATGTTCTATTTTCTGAAAGGTACCAGGAGTTATGATCAGGTGACTACTGAAACTCAGGCTTTTGAAGGTGGAAAAGCTTTTGGCAGATTCCAGACTCAGTTGGCCGATTTGGATACCAGCCTGATAAAAGATACTATACCTGATTTTCATAACATCGCCTATCGTCTGCAAAACCTCGAAAATGCCATTGAACGCAACGCAGCCGGGCGGTTAAGTGAAGTATTGCCCGAGGTTGATTTTATTAGTCGGCGTGCAGAGGATATGCAGCAAATACTCCTACTCGGCAAAAATGGACTGCTGCCTTTACGCATTGTACATAACGATACTAAGTTTAACAACGTTTTACTCGATGGCGATGATAAGGCACAATGTGTGATAGACCTTGATACTGTAATGCCCGGCTATGTGGCTTACGACTTTGGCGATTCAATCAGAACCATTATCAATACCGCTGCCGAGGATGAAGCTGATCTGTCAGTCATCAACCTTAATTTAAAACTATTTGAAGCCTATACACGTGGCTACCTGCAGGAAAGCGTTGCATTTCTCGAAAAAATGGAGATCGATACGCTGATCAATGGTGTTTTGCTGCTGCCCTACATACAAGCCGTTCGTTTCCTGACCGATTACCTGGAAGGAGATGTTTATTTTAAGATCCACTCCCCTTCTCATAACCTGCAACGTACCCGCGCACAACTGGCACTGGTAAAAAAACTGGAAGACAACAAAGCAATACTGGAACATATCATACAAGATACCAGACAAAGTTTTAAAGCAAAAATTTGATGTTTTTAAAAAGATCACTGATTATAATATATGTCCTTCTGGCTGGTTTTTCCATTGCAAAAGCAAGTACAACGGTTAGCGATACTTCAATTACGGTACCCATTGGCGGTAATACATGGCGGGTTGATAAAGATACCCTTGGCGGCAAAATTACAGATGAGGGCATCAGCGAGTGGACCAATAAGAAAGCAGCATTTAAAGTTTACCTCAGATTTGGCCAAACCGGCAAGATTAGCTTGTATTTAAATCTTTCGGCACCGGCAGCTAAGAGTACCTTGTCTATATCAGCGCTGGGGTCGACGCATTTTATCAAGCTTTCCGGTAATAACCTGAAAAACCTGCCTGTTGGCAGTTGGAACATTAGCGATACCGGCTATGTTGCCTTTGAGATTAAAGGTTCATCATTACAAAATTCAATCATCGCCAAGGTAGTTAGTCTTACTATCAGCGGAAGTGCCCCAGGTAACAAAACCAATTATGTAAAAGACAACGATGGTCAGTTTTTTTACTGGGGACGGCGTGGCCCATCGGTACATCTGGGCTATAATACCGCCAATGAGGTTAACGCCGAATGGTTTTATAACGAAGTTACAGTACCAAAAGGAAATGATGTGTATGGCTCCTATTTTATGGCCTGCGGCTTCGGCGAAGGCTATTTTGGCATGCAGGTTAATTCGCCTACCGAAAGACATATCCTTTTTTCAGTTTGGAGCCCGTTTAATACCGACGACCCAGGCAAGATACCAGACGATGAGAAGATCATCATGCTTAAAAAAGGTGAGAACGTTCATACCGGCGAGTTTGGCAACGAAGGTTCAGGAGGACAAAGCTATTTAAATTATTTGTGGAAAGCGGGCAACACCTACCGCTTTCTGGTACATGCTAAACCCGGCAGCAATAGCCGGACCGAATATACCGCCTACTTTTATGCACCCGAAACAGGTAAATGGCAACTGATCGCAAGTTTCAGCAGGCCCAAAACAAATACCTGGCTCAAACACCTGCATTCCTTCCTCGAAAATTTCGAACCCGAAACAGGTTTGATAACACGCCGGGTAAATTTCAACAACGAATGGATTTGCGATAATAAAGGCAATTGGATAGAATTGACCAAAGCCCGCTTCACCGGCGATAATACCGCTGTAAAAGGCTATCGTATGGACTATGCCGGTGGCATCAGCGGCACCGGGTTCTACCTCAAAAACTGCGGCTTTTTTAATAATTACACCTTAAGAAACACTTATTTCGAACGCCCTGCCGGCAACAAAAAACCAGCCATTGACCTCAACATGCTACCCTGAGGGGTTAGGCATCGGCCATTAGTCATTGGCCATTAGTAACAATGCATTAAAGCAATCGACAACGAACCATGGTCTACTGACTATGGACTAATGCCCAATGACTATTCCCCCTCTTTAACGATCAACATCCAACCCTTGCCTTTGTGAACAGGTATTTCCTGCCCGTCTTTAAACCCAGCTTTGGGTTGAAAATTGGTGATCTCAGGTGCGGTTATCAGAGCTTTAGCAGGATCGATGCCTAAGGCCTTCCAGTCTATAGATAATCGGACATTTACGTCCGTTTCGGCCCAGCTGGCAATAGATACCAGTGCAGATCTATCTTTTCGGTAAACTGTTGCCAATACTGCCGGATTATTGGTTTTTACCGGATTATTCTCCACCCAATAGCCTATCATGCTACTGCCTTTGATACCAAATTGGTCCCAAACCTTCCAGATCGGGCGCGGATCAGCATTGTCGCTCCAGGGCATACGGTTAGTCATACCATATACCATACCACGCCATGGGTTACCGCCGCCCTGCAGCATCTCGCCCATTAGTCCGAATGGTATTCCCGAAACTTCCGTTAAAAAGAAATCCGGCGAATTTTGTTCATAATCAAAATACTCACCAAACCATAAGCGATTGAGGTAAGGGAAGTTCTCCAGATAAAGATTAGCGCTGTTATTGAAGCCATCAGCCTTATCGTACTGGTTGGCCGAGTGAAGGTCGATGATGCCCGGGTGGCCATCGGCCGTCAAAACCCTTTTGATACGCTTCATTGTCACGCGGTCAAAAGCAACATCATCAAGGTAAATGCCGTCGATACCTACGTTCTGCACCAACCAGTTCATGCCTTCCACATAATAATTATGCCAGCGGTTCATTCCGCTATTGATGATGGCCGCATCATGGTATTCAGGTACATACCAGGCTGCAATATAATCCTCTGCCAAATGCTCCTGCAACCATGAATATCCTCCACCCTTGCCGGGTGAAAACACCTCATGTCCTAAACTGCGCAACGGATATAGCTCAAATGCACTGTTGGAAAGCTCGCGGATGGTGTTGTAAATCTTCACTTTTAAACCCTTGCTGTGTGCCTCGTCGATATAAGCTTTCATGGCATCATGCGCGATAAAGGGATAATTGATATAGGGATTGATCGGCGTGCCATGGTGAATGTTTACTACGGTTGCACCAGTTGCTTTAATGGTATCCAGGTTCTCATACTTATGAAAAAAACGCGTCGACCATTGAAAATCGGTATTGATTGCATGAAAAGGTGTAACCAGCAAGTTAAAGTTATAGTAAAGTACCTCGCCTTTCTTCATGGTCCGCGAACCGCTAAAATTATTGACCCAAACAGTGCTGTCAGCTTCTGTAATACGGATACCACCTTTGTTATCGTTACCCCATGAAGTTGGCATTAACAAGGGGCGCTGCAGGTAAAAATTGGTATTCAGCGGCCGTACATAATGTTCATCGCGTAATGAATACTGTAAACCGGCATTAACATCGCCTATCCAGGCACCATCCTGGTTTTTGTTGGCTACGTCCCATTTCCATTCATAAGTTGTCGGGCGCTTTTCACCTTTCAAATTGAGCCCCATCATGTATTTGGCAGCGCGTTGATTGAAGGGTATATGTAAACGCAGATCGTTAAAATTTATATCCTCTAATGCAGTAACTTTGACGGTATAAGCTATGAACCCATCAAACTCGATCGTGCCGCTCACATCCATTTGCAAACCGGCGATTGAATTTTGGGCCTGCCATTTTACTGTTCCGGGACGCTCCATGGTAAACTTCAACCCTCTGGGATCCCAAAGCAGTTTTTTGCCATACCTGTCTTCCAGCATAAAGCTGATGGGTTGATTCAATACCTGTTTTGGATGATCAGCAATACTGGTCATTTCAGGTGTAAAGAATGTTTCAATACGGGCCGGAAAACCAGTTTTATCCAGGATAATTTTTCGCCCCAAAAATGAAATAGTGTTTTCATTTACGCTCAGCGGTATATAGGGTTTGATCACATCATTTTCCTGCGCCATGGTTGAATTGAGCCAGGCCAGACGAGTTTGTTTCTGTGGTTCATTTACACCGCTGTTTTCAGCCCGTTTATCTTTGATATTGAGGGTGATATTGATAGAAGATGCTGCGGCATTCTTTGCATGTACAGTAACTTTACCCTTATATACACCTGCGGGACGATCGGCAGGTATTTTCACCAATACCCAAAGCGCCTGAATGTCGCCCTTTGCTATGTCTACATTTTTAACAAAAGACTCGCCTTTATAATCGACACCGTTTGTATTCAGGCAGGAAATAGCATTTGCTGAAATTACGGCGCCGGAACCGCTCTTAAGATCGGAAAAACTGAGACTCAAATGCTCGATATCCTGAGCAAAAGGAAATACACCGAGCTGATAGGTGAAATTTTCGCCTTTTTCAACATCGGCATAAAATAAGCTCTTTACCCCTTTTAGTACCCAACGCTGAGGCAGGTCATGCTTCATTTTAATGGGATGCAAGCGGTCCTCCGGGAAAACCAGGTATTTTCGCAAAGCATATTGCTTTTCCAGCGCCTTTATTTCACTCGCTTTAGCAATAACTTCCATCGGATAGAAGGTATTGATGGCATTGATAGCCTCTATCTCCTCTACCTTTGCGTCAACAATAGATGCCGGAATTTTAATTTTAGCCAGCCAGGCAGTGTCGGCAGTTTGTAAGGGCTTTAAATACTTTACATTGGGGTAATTTGATTTGCGGTCGACTTTATACGGCAAATAATAAACGTAATAGCGGCTTGCAGCTGTCGGCTCAAAATAGATGCTGCCGCTTTCGCGGGTGATGACGCCGGTACTAACATTAAAAATTCTTTTATTGGTACTTGCATCAACAACAAATATTTGCTTTTTATCGGGGTTATGGTCGTTCCGCCGCCAGTCAATAACAGCTCTTACCACCTGATGATTACCTGTGTTTACTGATAGTACCACCCGGTGATTACCGAGTGAATCCGGGTCCCAGTTATTGCTACCATTAACATATTTTATTTCCTGAGCCGAACAGAATTTGCACGCAAGAACCAGTAAAATCAGCCAAAGTTTTTTCATCCGATAAAAGTTTTATGTATTGTGTGCGCACACAATTACAGCTACGAATATAGCTCAATTTTAACACTTCAAAATAACCGCAAAACTGTACAAATCAACCCTGCTATATACGATCGTTAATCAACGCAAATTCGAAGTAAAACATCAAAAAAAGCCTCCGTTTAAACAAGAAAAGCCGAACCCAATGGATCCGGCTTTAGAAAAGTTATTTAATACCCCTATTAAAATAACTAATCAAAGTAAAAGAATATTTAGTGTTTCTCCAAATTTTGAATGAATTAATTTGCAAAAAAACTAAGACTTTAGGGGAAGTAGATTTTTTTTAAAATCAGCTTAAAAAAAGGCAAAGCTTACCTATAATTCGTAAGGCGTTTAAGGTACCATCTGATCCTATCAAAAATAGCTTTAGAAAGGTCTGAAAAACAAAAGGCCGTTTTGAATAAACAAAACGACCTTTCAATTTAAACTTAAAGTACTCAGGCTTTCTGTATCAGATCATTCAGATCTTTTGCACTGCCTTTGATACGCGATTTCAGATGTTCAGCTGCCTCGAGACCAGGCTCAATTGCCTGGGAAGTTTTTGCTTTTGCTTTGTCAACGAGTCCATCTTTGTAATTTTCAAATTCATCAACTGCACCTCTGATCTTTGATCTGGTGCGATCAATGGCATTGTTTCCATAATCCCGAAGGCTATTCGCAGCCGACTCTGCTTTGTTTTTTACAGCGCCGGTTATGTCATTCAAATAATCGGAGATCTCTTCTCTTACCTCCGACCCACTGGCTGGCGCCAGCAATAGCGCTACAGCCGCACCTACCGCTGCACCTGCTAATAGTGCAACAATTATTTTTCCCTGATCTTTCATGGCCTTAATTATTTTAGTGAATATATAAAGCTAACAAAGAGTTGCCGCTAGTGTTTAAATTTTAACAAAATCATTTTAAAAATTTTTCTCTAATGCTCTAAAACAAAAAAGTCACAGCTTGTGGCTGTGACTGAATGCTTGGCAGTGGTATTATTTATACTTAAATAACTTTTACTTTTACCGCATTGAGGCCTTTACGTCCGTTTTCAACTTCGTATTCAACGCTGTCGTTTTCGCGGATCTCATCGATCAAGCCTGAAGAATGCACAAAAATATCCTGGCCACCTTCAGCAGGTACAATAAAGCCAAAACCTTTTGTTACATTGTAGAATTTAACTGTTCCTTGTTTTTGCATTAGAATTAATATTTAAAGCCGCCAAGTTAGGGATAATTATTTATTTATAAACAATGTTGTAGCTGTTAGGGCGATAGATGATAATATTCGGCAGGTAAATTATGTATTACAAAGGATGTTAATGATGTACTCGTCCTCAAAATCAGGTGCATAATGGAGCACGTTTTGCAATGTGGAAAACTCTGACGGTTGATGAGTTGTGGTAAGAACAATGGCTGGCATACCCGCATTTTGTGCAGATTCAACTCCTTTAGGTACATCCTCAAATACCAGGCATTGTTCTGTTGCAATATTTAATATGGCTGCTGCTTTCAGAAAAGTTTCGGGATTCGGCTTACTTAACAAAACATCATCAGCACTAACTATCGCTTTAAAATAGTGCCTGATGCCCAGGTTATCCAATACAAAATCGATATTAAATGGTATTGCTGCCGAACCAATGGCCATTGGGATCCCTAACTGATAAGCTTTTTCTAAAAAATCATATAATCCGGGTAAAAGGCGAAGCTCCGGGTAAAACTCCTGCTGGTAACGTTTCTCTTTTTCAAAAGAAAGCTGATCCATTTCCTCCTCTGTAAATTTGCCGGCACCAAACAAACGAACCAAAACCTCCTGGTTTTTACCATACATCTGTGGCTTAACCTCGTCCCAGGTAAATTGCCCGCCCAAAACATTATTCAACAGGTATAGCCAGCCACGGGTATGATAATCCATGTCGTTGATCATAGTACCGTTAAGGTCGAATATCAGGGCTTGCATGTTGAAGATTGGTTAATCTGTGATTAGTCAATTGGTGATTGGTTAACTTGTGATCAGTTAACAAATCACTCACCTATAATACACCTCGCTCCACCTAAGTTCGTTCTTCAATTGACGGAGTTCGGTGTTTTTGCCGATGAGTACAGATTCAATGCCAGCTATGGCTGCAAAATCGTCCAGTTGTTCGGCTGTTAAATTCTGACTATAGCAGGTATGGTGTGCTCCACCAGCCAGTATCCAGGCAGCGCAACCGGTTTTCATATCCGGGTATGGCTTCCAAAGAACACGGGCAACCGGCAGTTTGGGCAGGTCCTCTTTCGGCGCGACAGCCTCAACCTCGTTGATCAATAACCTGAAACGATTGCCAAGGTCCACGATCGATGCATTTAAAGCAGGACCACCGGCCACATTAAATACCAGACGCACCGGATCAGCCTTCCCACCAATGCCTAATGGATGTATCTCGCATTTGGGTTTACCATCAGCAATAGATTCACATATTTCGAGCATATGTGAACCTAAAACCAAGGGGTTTGTGGGATCAAAATGATAGGTATAATCTTCCATAAAGGCGTTGCCACCCTTCAATCCGCTGCCCATCACTTTCATGGCGCGCACCAGGGCCGCTGTTTTCCAATCGCCCTCGGCAGCAAATCCATAACCTTGTGCCATAAGTCGTTGTGCTGCTATTCCCGGTAATTGCACCAAACCATGCAGATCCTCAAAGGTATCTGTAAAGCCTTTAAAGTTGCCGTCTTCCAGGAAAGCCTTTAAGCCAAGTTCAATACGAGCTGCATCGCGCAGGCTTGAATAATCGGCACCGCTTTTTCGTAATGAAGGTGCTAAAGCATAAAGTTCGGTATATTGAGCGGTGAGCTGGCTAACTTCAGCATCACTTATTGCATTAACAACTTTAACCAGATCGCCTACCCCGTGTGTATTTACTGAATACCCAAATTTCAACTCTGCTTCAACCTTGTCCCCTTCGGTTACTGCCACGTAGCGCATATTATCGCCAAAACGCACAAACCGTGCTCCCTGCCAATCGTGCCAGCCAGCGGCCGAACGGGTCCAGCTATTGATCTGTTCCAATACTTCAGTATCCTGCCAGTGTCCCACAACCACCTTACGCTCCAAACGCATACGAGTCATGATAAAACCAAACTCGCGGTCGCCATGGGCGCTTTGGTTCAGGTTCATAAAATCCATGTCAATGCTATTCCAGGGTATATCGCGGTTAAACTGGGTATGCAGGTGAAGCAGCGGTTTCTGCAATATTTTCAGGCCGCCGATCCACATTTTAGCGGGCGAAAAGGTATGCATCCAGGCGATGATACCAATGCAGTTTTTAGCTGCGTTAGCTTCCTGGCAAATACTGTAGATCTCCTCCGGAGATTTTACCGTTGGTTTAAAAACTATTTTAACTGGTATCTGAGCAGCCGAGTTCAAAGCCAGCGCAATCTGCTGCGAATGTTCGGCCACCTGTTTCAAGGTTTCCTCGCCGTATAAATGCTGACTACCCGTCACAAACCAAACTTCATATTGCTTTAAGTCTATCATTTTATTATCGATTTATTAAACTATACCTATTCGTTTGAACCGCTGATTCGTGTGATTCGAATGATTTCGCTGATTTTTTTAAATGCCAAATGACTATTGCCAAATGCCCAATGACCAATGTCCAATGACCTAATGACGCACAGCAAATGACCCAATGACCCCGTTTTACTGCCCATAATACGACCCCGGCCCATGCTTACGTTCAAAATGTTTTTTGATAAGCGATTCTTTTAATTTTTCGCTCTGAGGATTGATCTGCCCGGTCAGGAATGCCATTTGAGCGATCGATTCCAGTACGGCGCTATTATAAACAGCCTTATCGGCCGATCTACCCCAGGTAAACGGTGCATGGTTGCCTACCAATATCATCTCTACATCGTGGTGATCTAATCCCCGTTCTTTTAAACAATTGAGAATCTGAAAACCGGTTTCAAATTCATAGTCGCCCTTGATCGCTACATCGTCCATCGGTTTCGCACATGGCACATCTACGGTAAGATGATCGGCATGTGTAGTACCATAAATAGGTATATCAAGTTGCGCCTGTGCCCAGGCTGTAGCATAAGTGGAGTGGGTATGACATATACCGGCAATATCCCAATGCTTGTACAAAACAGCATGGGTTTTTGTATCTGATGATGGGCGCAAAACGCCATCTACAATATTTCCATCAAAATCAACGATCACCATTTTTTCCGGTGTCAATTCTGCATAGGGCACGCCGCTTGGCTTTATTGCAAATACCCCCATTTCACGATCGGCAGCGCTAACATTGCCAAAAGTAAAAATGACGAGGTTGAGTTTAGGCAGTTCCAGGTTGGCATCAAATGCTGCCTCACGTATATGCTGATATTTATCCATTTAATTTGTATGCTGCTCGATATATTGCCCTAAAGCAAGATACCTTTTATATCGCTTTTCGTATAGTTCTGCTTTTGTTTTGTCGGGGAAATATTCCTTATCGAAGCCCCCACCCATGGTCTGCATTGCAGCTTCAACATTAGGGTAGATACCAGCTGCTGTTGCAGCAAACATAGCGGCGCCGAGCGCGCAGGTATGTTCAAACTGGTGTATGCGGATGGGCATTTGCATCACGTCGGCCATCATCTGCATGATATACGGTGATTTTTTTGCTACGCCTCCTATACCGATCAATCCTTTAACAGGCACACCTTCTTTTCTGAAACGCTCAACAATGCTTTTGGCTCCGAAACAGGTGGCTTCGGCTAATGCGCGAAATACCCGTGGCGCATCACTACCTAAACTAAGCCCGTTAATTGCAGCTTTTAACGACTGGTTGGCATCAGGTGTACGCCGGCCGTTGAGCCAGTCGATCGCCAGTTCGGCATGTTCATCCAGCGGTAAAGCTGCTGCCTGCCTGCTTAATTCCGGAATTATTGATGCTGATACCCTTTCTCTCAAATTTTCATCATCAATATATTGCAGGGGCCATTCCAACAGCTTACGAAACCAGGCATAGGTATCGCCAAATGCCGATTGCCCGGCTTCCATGCCAATCATTCCCGGTATGACCGAACCATCAACCTGCCCGCAAATACCACGGATCAATTTATTTTCAAAATCAGTTTTGGGCGCTACCAGCATATCGCAGGTAGAAGTACCCATTACCTTGCTCAGGTGATAGGGTTCTATTTGTCCTCCTACTGCCCCCATGTGTGCATCAAAAGCTCCAACTCCAACAACAACGGCCGTTGATAGTCCGAGTTTGGTTGCCCATTCGGCACTTAAATTTCCGGCAGACTGATCTGAAGTATAGGTCTCTTTGGGCAAACCTGCCGCGTATCCTTTTAACAAAGGATCCAGCGATGTAAAAAAATCGTCGGGCGGATATCCGTCATAATGTTCGGACCAGATAGCCTTGTGGCCCGCCGAACAGCGTCCACGTTTGATGGCATCCGCATTTTCACCCCCGGTCAATAAAAAAGGGATCCAGTCGCAATGTTCAACCCAGGAATAGCAAGCCAACCTAACCTGTTCATCGGCCCGCAGCACATGTAACAACTTTGCCCAAAACCATTCAGACGAGTAGATACCGCCTACATACTGCAGGTAGTTTATATCAAATTTTTGGGCATGTTCGTTAATTTCATTTGCTTCTCTGATACCGGTGTGGTCCTTCCAAAGTACAAACATGGCGTTGGGGTTTTCCGCAAATTCGGCAGTCAATGCTAAGGGTACCCCTGCTTCATTTACCGCTACCGGCGTTGAACCTGTGGTATCAACGGCTATGGCTTTGACGGAAGCTGCAATACCAGCACCAGCTTTTTTAAGACAATCTTTGATCGTTTGTTCCAGACCCTCGATAAAATCGAGTGGATGTTGCCGGAATTGATTCTGTGCGGCATTGCAGTATTTACCCTGCTGCCATCTTGGATAGTTAAATACTGAAGAGGCTATTTCCTTTCCGTTTTTTGCATTAACGATCACTGAACGAACAGAATCGGTGCCATAATCTACACCGATGACAAACTCATCTGCTGACATTACTGATATAATTGGTGAACCTTTATCCGGCAGGTAAACTTAATAATAATTGTAATACCTACACTAAAAAAAGAAGTGTAATTGTTGTATCACTGTGCCTATATTTAGCGTATTAGAAATAGTCCCGCCTGCCAGTTTTTTATTATTTATCTTGCCATTAACTTAATGAAAATACTTAAAACGCTAACCCTGGTATGCTGGGCAGCAATTGTACTAAGTTCATGCCGGGTGCACCGGGGACCGGTTACCAGTTTCAACGGTCCGGCGTTTTATAATAATGATGTTTCCTACCAACCCAAACCACTTTCTTTTGATAGTATACATCATGCAACCTATCTTTCTGCAAGCATTATACAAGGGCAGGGTGCCAATTCAAATGATATTGTAAATGCCGGGCAGTTAAATCTGAGTTTGGCTTATACCATTAAACATTTCAATTTCGCCCTGGGTGCTTTTGGTGCCTTGGGGGATTTTGAAAACAAAACGGTACCTGATACGCAGGCTTACTTTTTTCGAAATAAATCTACCGGTTTTGGTGGCGGGAGAGCATCTTTCAACTATTATATAACTTCAGGAAAGGTTGACATTCGCATTATAGGTTTCGAAGCTACCTACAGTCATGAATTTGGCGAATATGCTGATTTCCGGAAACAAGTACTGGGTCAGCCCTACTATTTTACCATCACGCGTACGGATCTTTTTACCTATGGTGCCAGCAGCGAAGTTGCCTGGTATGGACGCGATCCCAGCTTTCAATTTGCTTTCCGTTTATTTGTCGGACAAACAAATTCGGGCTTTACCAATTTCAATACTGAATCTTTTCAATTACAAACCCAGAAATTTGCCGCATCGCTGGCTTATTTTATGCAAATAAAAAATGTCTTTATGATTGTTGATACAGACCCCAACGGCGGGCATTTTTCATTGGGGTATCGTTTTCAATAACAATTAATTAAACAGGTACTATGAAAACAAAAATTATACTTCTAGCAGCCGGAATTATTTTTTTGCTTAGCGCCTGTGAAAGGCAGATCTATACACCTGCCTTATACCACCAGGATATCGCCTATCAACCCAAACCGGCTTCGTTTGATTCAGCCAAAACTGCTAATTATTTATCAGGAGGCCTCAATTATTACCTTGATCAAACCTGGACCGACTTACTGATAAGCGCACAGTTCAATTACAGCCGGGCACATGTATTTAAAAATTTCAACCTTTCTTATGGAGCATTCGGCGTTGCCGGCGATTATGATAAAAGCAGTACCGGTTCATCACCGAATGATTTCAGCTATAAGTTTTTTGGCGCAGCCGGCGCAAGGGCATCTGCAAATTTGTTCACTAACTACGGACGAATGGATTTTAGATACCTTGGGGTAGAAATGGCTTATAGCCATGAGTTCGGTTCTTTTGCTGATTTCAGGAAATTTATCAATACCCAACCGGGTTACGAGGCCGATACCAGAACAGATCTGTTTACTCTAGGATTAAGCAGCGAGATCATTTTCCATAACCAAAACAATAACAATATCGAGCACGGGATCAGGCTGTTTCTGGGTACTACGTTCGGGCCCAACCCTGTTGGTATCAACAGCGGCTATGCCTCTTCCGGTCTTACGCCACCTGCTTTCAGGGATGTGTTTCCAAAAGTGAGCTACTTTATCAATTCAAAACACTTTTTTGGCGTCGGCGAATTCGGCAGTGCCATATTTCTGAGAGCCGGATATAAATTTTAAGACTATTCGGAATAAACGCTTCCAACAGCATCTCGAAGATTATATCGGGATGCCATTACCTCGCCATAAGCTCCGGCGGTCCTCACAGCAAACAGATCTCCCCGGAAAGACTCGGGTAGTGATACATCTTTTTGAAAGCAATCGGTGCTTTCACATATTGGCCCTACAACGTCGTATTTAAATCCGGAGTCTTGCGCCTTGAGTCCTGAGTCTTGCGCCTGGCGCGAAACATTCTCGATCTTCATGTAGGCCTGGTATAACATGGGGCGAATGAGTTCGGTCATACCGGAATCCAGTATCAGGAAATTCTTTTTCTGTCCGTATTTTACATACAATACCCTCGAGATCAACGATGCCGACTGCGCTACCATGGCTCTGCCTAATTCAAAATGCACTTCCTGGCCGGGTTTAACGTTCAGAAATTCTTTAAACACTTTAAAATATCCTTCAAAATCGGCTATAGGGTTGCTATCAGGGTTCTGATAGTCTACTCCCAGGCCACCACCGGTATTGAGTACTTTTACCTGAAAGCCATGATCCTCAAACCAGGTCTGTATCTCGTTGATCCGGATACAGAGGCTTTTATAAACAGTAAGGTCAGTTATTTGCGAACCGATATGGAAATGTATACCGATGAACTGAATATTTGAACAAGCACGCAAAGCTTCAGCCACATCATTCAATTGCCAGCTATTGATGCCAAATTTATTCTCGTCAAGGCCCGTTGTGATAAAATGATGGGTATGGGCATCAACGTTTGGATTGATGCGGATAGCAACCCGGGCGATTTTATTTTTTGCTTTAGCCAACTGATTGATCACATGCAGTTCCTGTACCGATTCCACATTGAAACTGAAAATATCCGCATCCAGGGCAATATTGATCTCTTTATCTGATTTACCAACGCCGGCAAATACAACTTGTTGGTTCTTGAAGCCATTGGCTATTGCAGCAGAAACCTCGTTACCACTTACGCAATCCGCACCAAAGCCAAACGACTGAATAGCAGCTAATACCCGGGGATTAAAATTGGCTTTCATAGCATAATGTACATGAAAGCCATACTTATCAGCAGCCGTTTTACAGGCTTGAAGCGTTTGGTTCAATAAACCAAGATCGTAAAAATAGAAAGGGGTTTCTAAAGCCTTAAAACGGGTAAGGGTATCCTGATCAAACATTAATTTATAAATTCTAATTTCCTAACTCTAAATTCCTAATTGCGCAATTGACACTCCAAATTCCGCACTCAAAACAACCTGCTATGCAAACTACGCAAAGCTTCAACTTTATCGGAAGTATTCAGCAGCAGGGATAAATTATGATCGCTTCCGCCATAGGATATCATCCGCAGGGGAATATGTTTTAATGCTTCCAGCACACGAGCTGCATAACCATGCTTTTCGGCTCCAAAATCACCTACAACACAAATGATCGTTTGGTCTTTATCAATATCAACACTCCCAAAACTGTTCAACTCCTGGATGATCTGATCAAGATAGGTCGTATCGTCGATCGTAAGCGAAACAGCCACTTCCGAGGTGGTGATCAAATCGATGGAAGTCTTATAGCGTTCAAATACTTCGAATAAGCGCCTCAAAAAACCATGTGCCAGCAACATCCGGCTCGACTGAACCTTAATAGCTGTAATTCCGTCTTTTGCCGCTATAGATTTTATCTTGTTTTTCTCACTATCATTGGTGATCAGTGTACCCGAAGCCTTTGGGTCCATGGTATTGAGCAGGCGAACCGGTATCTTATATTTTTGTGCCGGAAACACGCTTTGCGGATGCAATATCTTTGCGCCGAAATAGG
>CAISPD010000061.1 GCA_903887275.1 uncultured Mucilaginibacter sp. | reverse complement strand
GATCGAAACCGGTAAACTTGCCAAACAGGCCGATGGTTCTGTAGTCGTTAAAATGGGCGATACGATGTTGCTCGCTACCGTTGTTTCTTCACCTGACGCAAAAGAAGGTGTTGATTTTTTACCATTATCAGTTGACTACCAGGAGAAATATGCTGCCACTGGCCGTATTCCGGGTGGTTTCTTACGCCGCGAGGCGCGTTTATCAGATTACGAGGTTTTGATCTCGCGTTTGGTCGATCGTGCTTTACGTCCACTTTTCCCAAGTGATTACCATGCTGATACGCAGGTAATGATCTCTTTAATTTCAGCTGATAAAGATATCATGCCGGATGCCCTTGCTGGTTTAGCTGCTTCGGCTGCTATCGCAGTTTCTGACATTCCGTTTAACGGACCAATATCAGAAGTTCGTGTAGCCAAGATCGACGGTAAATTGGTGATCAATCCTACATTGAGCCAATTAGCAAATGCCACATTAGAATTTATCGTGGCGGGCTCTGAATTCGACATCAACATGGTTGAAGGCGAATCAAAAGAAATACAAGAGGCTGAATTGGTTGAGGCAATCAAATTTGCACACGAAGCTATCAAAATACAATGTTTAGTTCAACGTGAACTAACTATAGCTGTTGGCAAAACTGAAAAACGTACCTACAGCCACGAAAATCATAATGAAGACCTGAAGAAAGCCATCTACGCAGCTACTTATGAGCAGGTTTATGCTATTGCAGGTTCGGCTTCATCAAAAGACGAGCGCGCTGAAAAATTCAAAGCCGTACGCGATGCTTTTATCGAAACTTTAGGCGAAATTGATGACGTTACCAAATTCCTTGCCAAGAAATATTATCACGATGTAGAATATGACGCCATCCGTAACCTGGTTTTGGATGAAGGCAAACGTTTAGACGGTCGTACTACAACCCAGATTCGCCCGATATGGAGCGAAGTTGGTTACTTACCATCTGCACATGGTTCAGCGATATTTACAAGAGGGGAGACCCAGTCACTTACCACCGTTACTTTAGGTGCTAAAGATGATGAGCAAATGATTGACGGTGCATTTATCAATGGCTATCAGAAATTCCTTTTACACTATAATTTCCCGGGTTTTTCAACAGGGGAGGTTCGCCCGAACAGGGGAGCTGGTCGCCGCGAGATCGGTCACGGTAATCTGGCCATGCGTTCATTGAAACAGGTTCTTCCTTCAGACGATGAGAATCCTTATACTATTCGTGTTGTTTCTGATATTCTGGAATCAAACGGTTCGTCATCAATGGCCACAGTTTGTGCCGGTACATTGGCGCTGATGGATGCTGGTGTAAAGATCAAAGCACCGGTAACCGGTATCGCTATGGGTTTGATCACCAATGAAATGGGAACTAAATACGCTATCTTATCTGATATCCTGGGCGATGAAGATCACTTAGGTGATATGGACTTTAAAGTAACCGGCACCGAAAACGGTATCGTTGCTTGTCAAATGGACTTGAAAATCAATGGTTTATCTTATGAAGTTTTAACAAAAGCTTTAGATCAGGCCAAAGAAGGTCGTATCCATATACTGAAAGAAATAAGCAAAACTTTAAGTGCGCCACGTGAGGACTACAAACCACATGCTCCACGTATTGTTACCGTTAAAATTGATAAAGAATACATTGGTGCCGTTATCGGACCTGGTGGCAAGATCATCCAGGAAATGCAACGCGAAACCGGTGCTACCATCAATATCGAAGAAAAAGACAACCAGGGTATCGTACAGATATTTGCTGATAACAAGGCAGCTATCGACGCTGCAGTAAGCCGCATCCGTGCAATTGCTGCCCGTCCTGAAGTTGGTGAGATCTATGAAGGTAAAGTAAAATCGATCATGCCGTTTGGTGCTTTCGTTGAGATCATGCCAGGAAAAGATGGTTTGCTGCACATCTCCGAGATCGACCACAAACGATTCGAAACCATGGATGGTATCTTTAAAGTTGGCGACGAAGTGCGCGTAAAATTATT
>CAISPD010000060.1 GCA_903887275.1 uncultured Mucilaginibacter sp. | reverse complement strand
TGCTTTTTGTTTTCCTGCAATGCCCTTTTTGCCCAGGTGCAAAAAGCCCCGGCCTACCCGTTGATCACCCGAAATACCTATTCAAGTATATGGTCATTTAATGATACGCTTACGGCTGCACCTACCAAACACTGGACCGGCAAAGACCAGTCGTTACTTGGTTTTATCAGGGTTGATGGAGAGATTTACCGTTTTTTGGGTAAAGCCCCTAAAGTTTACAAAACTGTTTTACCGGCAGCCGATGAAGTTTCTTATACCTGCCAGTACACCGAAGCCAAACCCGGAACTGGCTGGGCCACACTAAATTTTAATGATACCAAATGGAATACCGGAGCAGCGCCGTTTACCGACGATGTGAAAGCGGCAAAAACGGTATGGAAAAGTAAGGACCTATGGGTACGTCGTGTTTTTACGCTGGATAATACGCAGATTGACCGCTTATTGCTCAAATTACATCATGATGATAACGTAGAAGTTTATCTGAATGAGCAGTTGGTTTATTCAAAAGTTGGATGGACAAGCGATTTTGAGTTGATCCCATTAAACGATGCTATTAAGGCTAAACTTAAAAAAGGTCGTAATATTTTGGCAATGCACTGTGTCAATACTTCGGGTGGCGCCTGGTTGGATGCCGGTTTGGTTGATCAGGTGAAAGAAAAGAATGATCCGGGTGTAAAGGTAGCAACCCAAACCAGCGTTAATATCAATGCTACCCAAACCATTTATAAGTTCAGATGCGGCAAAGCTGATCTGGTGCTGACGTTCACTTCGCCTTTGCTGATCAATGATATGGAACTATTTCCAAGACCGGTTTCCTATATCAGTTACGATGTAAGATCGAATGATAATAATAACCACGACATACAGGTATTTCAGGGAATTTCCACCGATCTGACCGTGGATAAACCTGTACAGGAAGTAGCAGCGGAAGGTTTTACTAACGGCAAACTTGCTATTCTGCGTGCAGGTTCTGTGGAGCAGCCTGTCCTCAAGAAAAAAGGAGACGACCTGCGCATCGACTGGGGATATCTGCAGGTTGCGGTTCCGATTGCCTATAATGCGCAGCAAAATATTACGTTGGCTAAAAATATCCTGAAGCCGAATGCAGCACAGGTTATAAAAGTGGGCGATACCGTCAAAGGCCGTTCCTTGTCGCTGAATACCATTATCCCTTTTGGTTCGGTAGGGAGGTCTTTTGTACAAAAACATATCAGCATAGGTTATGATGATCTTTACTCGGTAGAATTCTTTAATTTCCAGTTGAAGCCCTGGTGGAGTGCTGACGCGACCAAAACGTTAGGTAAGACATTAGAAAAGGAATTGAACAAGGGGGAGGAAGAATACGACGCAGTGATGAAAAAATGCGATGCCTTCAACAAGGTTTTATATAATGACGCCGTCAAAGCAGGGGGGGCTAAATATGCAGCTCTATGTGTTTTAGCCTATAGGCAAAGTATTGCCGCTCATGTGCTTGTAAAAAGTCCGCATGGCGATATCCTGTTTTTATCGAAAGAAAATTTCAGTAATGGTTCTATCAATACTGTTGACGTAACTTATCCTTCGGCACCGCTTTACCTTACCTATGCACCAAAACTAATGGAAGGAATGCTGAATGGGATATTCTATTACAGCGAAAGCGGTAAATGGAAAAAGCCATTCGCTGCGCACGACCTAGGTACCTATCCCATCGCAAATGGGCAAACTTATGGAGAGGATATGCCGGTGGAGGAATCAGGCAATATGCTGATCTTAACTGCAGCCATTTGCAAAGCAGAAGGTAAACCTGACTATGCCAAAGAGCATTGGCAAACGCTAACCACCTGGGCCGACTACCTGACCAAAGCAGGATTTGATCCCGCTAATCAGCTTTGTACCGACGACTTTGCAGGGCACCTGGCACGTAATACCAATTTGTCTATCAAAGCCATTATCGGGATTGCCGCCTATGCGCGTATGGCAGAGGAGCTGAAAATGCCAGAGATAGCTGCCAAATACCGTGGCATTGCACAGGGCCTGGCAAAAAACTGGGTAAAACTGGCAGATGCAGGTAGCCATTATTCGCTGGTGTTTAACAATAAAAATACCTGGAGCCAGAAATACAACCTGGTTTGGGATAAAGTGCTTCAGCTGAATTTATTCCCTCAGAAAGTTTATGATACCGAAGTGAGGTTCTATCAAACCAGGCAAAATAAATATGGCCTGCCATTGGACAGCAGGAAGACCTATACCAAGTCTGACTGGATATTATGGACGGCAACTTTAAGCAACAATATAACTACCTTTGAAAAGCTGACCGACCCGGTTTATAAATATGCCCAGGAAACTCCTACAAGGGTGCCTTTGAGTGACTGGCACGAGACCACAGATGGCAAGCAGGTTGGTTTCCAGGCCAGAAGTGTGGTAGGTGGTTATTTCATGAAGGTATTGGCCAATAAATGGATAAAATAAAAACTTATGTATAAAATCAAATTATTGTTATTGGCGCTGTTTTCAATGGCAGTGCTTTCTGTAAAAGCTTACGGACCGGCTCAAAGCTATTATGTGCTTAAAGTGTATCATTACAAAACCAGCGATCAGGAAGCTGCGCTGGATCAGTATTTTAAAAATTCCTATAAACCTGCTTTAAAACGTGCCGGTGCCTTACAGGTTGGTGTATTTAAGGCAGTTGAACAGGATACCAACAAACGTTTTTACGTGCTGATCACTTTTGCAGGAAAAAGTAAAGCTGATGGGTTTGAAACTAAAGTGACGAAAGACGAGCAATACTTGAACGATGCTAAAGATTTCCTGGATGCTTCTTATGATCATGCTCCCTATAACCGTATAGAAACTATCCTGTTGCAGGCATTTAAAACCTCGCCTGTACCTGGGGTACCACAGCTGTCTGCAAATAAACCGGATCGTATCTACGAACTGCGTAGCTATGAAAGTCCGACTGAAAAGTATTATATCAACAAAGTACACATGTTTAATGAAGGTGGTGAAACCGTATTATTCAATCGTCTCAAATTTAATGCTGTATTTTATGGCGATGTGATCGTAGGTAGTCATATGCCTAATCTGATGTATATGACGGCTTTTGAAAGCAAAGCCGATCGGGATCAGCATTGGGCGACATTTTCGGCCGATCCGGAATGGAAATCCTTGTCGGGCAAGCCCGAATACCAGCACAACGTATCTAAAGCCGATATCATATTCCTGCACCCAACGGAGTACTCCGACTTTTGATGGATCCCTAACTGCCAATGAAGCCGGAAAAGCGTGATTATGATGCAGTAGTAGTTGGCTCCGGACCAAATGGTTTGGCGGCGGCAATATTACTGCAGCAAAACGGACTTTCGGTTTTATTACTTGAAGGGAAAGATACTATCGGGGGCGGCATGCGTTCGGCCGAATTAACTTTGCCGGGGTTTATCCATGATGTTTGTTCGGCCATACACCCGCTTGCTGCCGCTTCGCCTTTTTTTCAGACACTTCCCCTGCAGGATCATGGTCTGGAATATATTTATCCCGATATTGCTGCTGCCCATCCTTTTGATAATGGAAATGCTGCTGCATTAAAACATTCCATTATAGAAACAGCCGAACAGTTTGGTGCTGATGCCGAAGGGTATTCGAAATTGATTGGTACAATTGTAAAAGACTGGCCCTCCATTGCGGAAGACGTGCTTGGCCCTTTGCATTACCCAAAGCACCCATTAGCGATGGCGAGATTTGGGATGAAGGCATTACAGTCGGTCACAAGTATTGCCAGTTGCTTTGATACTGAAGAGGCCAGGGGCTTCTTAGCCGGAATGGGTGCACATTCAATGCAGCCATTAAATAAGCCAACAACGGCAGCAGTTGCTCTGGTGCTGACTGCCGCTGGTCATTTAGCCGGATGGCCTTTACCGAAGGGCGGCTCACAGCAAATTGCTGATTCGCTGGCCTCTTATTTTATTTCCCTTGGAGGTAAGATCGAGACCAATACCTATATTACATCACTAGATCAACTACCGTCGGCTAATGCGGTATTGTTTGATGTTAGTCCGCAGCAATTACTGCAAATTGCCGGTCACAAATTCTCTGGCATTTATCGCTGGCAATTGGAGCGATACCGATATGGTATGGGTGTTTTTAAAGTCGACTGGGCATTAGATGGTCCGATACCATTCCGTGCCGAAGAATGCAGGCATGCAGGAACGATCCATATTGGCAACACCTTGACCGAGATCGCCGCCGCCGAGCAGCAGGTTTGGCAAGGCGGGCACCCCGAAAAGCCATTCGTGCTATTGACACAGCAAAGTCTGTTCGATCCATCAAGAGCACCCCAAGGCAAGCATACCGGGTGGGCCTATTGCCACGTACCCAATGGCTCGACCGTCGACATGACCGATGCTATAGAAAAGCAGATAGAACGCTTTGCTCCAGGCTTCCGCGAACGTATCCTGGCCCGTAACACGATCAATTCAACCCAGATGCAGGAATATAATGCCAATTATATCGGTGGTGACATCAATGGCGGTGTGATAGATATTGGCCAGCTTTTCACCCGCCCGGCCCTGCGTTGGTCGCCCTACAAAACTTCCGCAAAAGGATTATATATCTGCTCCGCTTCCACGCCACCTGGCGGGGGAGTGCATGGCATGTGCGGATATTATGCGGGCAAGAGGGCTTTGAAGGATGTGTTTGGACACGATTTTAGGATTTGGACACGATTTTAGGATTGGGACACGATTTTAGGATTTGAAGGATAGACAAGAAAAAATTCAAAATCCTGTATATCTAAAAAGCAATCCTGAAAATCGTGTTCAAAAAAAGCTTCGTGAAGTTGCACGGGCAACTGGCCTGTTTACAATCGCTATTTCCGGGTTTTAACGGACAAACCAAATTGGCTATGTTCAGTTGAACAGTATGATAAATGGCAAATACCAATTATCCCCACCTCTCTCACTTCACCTCAATCACCTTAGATCTCGCAGATATCCCATTCTCATTAAAAGCCTCGATCTGGAAATAATAGGGCAGACCTTTTTCCATGCCGTTGAAGAAGTATTCGTTTTTGCCATACACCATAATGTTGCTGTATAGTTTATCGGGTGCTATCCCGGTATAAATGGTATAACCAATGGCATTGTCAACCGGCGACCACCTGATCCAGGAGTTGCGGCGCTCGGCATCACCCCGTAAAACCATAAAGTCTTTAACGGTATCTGGTTTGGCCCCTGCACCTTTACCAAATGCCCTGAAACCTGATAAGGCAAATTTGCCGGTCGGCATGTGTATATTCACTATCTTCAGGTACCGGGTTTTGATGGGTTTGCTTAGCTCGATATAATCGTGCGGCACGTCAGTCGCGTTTTTACTTTTATCTACCAATACCTTCCAGTTTTTACCATCAACCGAGGCGTAGATCACGTATTGGGTATATACACCCTGCGATTTACCCATAAATTCTGCATCCTGGTCGGCGTAGTTAACCTGAATAGCGTTAACCGTACTGATCTCGCCGAGATCACTTTTTAACCATTCGCCCTTTTTAGCGGTTTTAGCGCTCCAATAGGTCTTGATGTCTTCATCAACGGCATTATTGGCATGATAGCCACCCAGAGTGGAGGAAACCTCTACAGGCTTTTGATAATTTAAGATCATCCAGCCGGTGAAATTACCCTGGATATGGTCTTCTTTGCTATTAGGCAGGTATTGAGGAAAATCGCCATAGGCAGTATTGCAATACAGAATACCATCCTTATCAAAACCAGCCGGCCAGAAACCAATGCGACGTTCGAAGTTGTTTTTCACGTTAACCACCATGGTAGAGATATGCCAGTAGTTACCAAACTTATCCTCCCAGGTTGCACCGTGACCTGCGCCTTTGGCAAAGCCGCCCGGTTTGTAGGAGAATGGATTGTGTGGCTGGTAGGTAAATGGCCCCAGTGGTTTATCGCCAACCAACACCCCATCGGCATAGCCCCGCCCTTCGGTACCCGATCCTCCAAACTGCAGGTAGTATTTACCATTATATTTGTTCATCCACGATCCTTCCATAAAGCCACCAAGGAAGACGTTATCGTTATTCTCACCAAATCGTTCCCAGCCATGTTCGTTGTAATTTAAATGTGCTGTTTCTACTTTCGGGCCGATGGGTTCAAAGGTGTTCGGGTCTATTTCCTGTCCGTAAAGTGGTAAGGTATTGCTTGAACCATGATAAATATAAATGCGCCCATCATCATCTCTGAACATCCCCGGATCCCAGGCACCTACTTTAAAATAGTCTTTAGCCGGCTTCCATACGTTGTGAACCGGATCGGTACTCATCCATAAAGTGAAGTCTTTATTATAGGTAGAACCGATAACCAAAAGGGTGTCACCCTTGACCAAAGTGGCCGGTGCACAAAGATTATCGCCCTGATTCTCATTATAGGGGCGCAAGAAACTGCGGTAATTAAAGTTCCAGTGCAGCATGTCGTCGCTGTACCAGTAGCCCCATTGGTTGGTGGAAAAAATATAATATTTGCCCTTAAACAGGGTTACAGTCGGGTCTGCAGTAGCCCGGTGTTTACCCCATTTTGAGAAATCCTTGAACGGTGTATAGCCGTAATCGAGGTTGAGGGGGTTGCAATAGGTAAGCCGTTTTGTTTGCGCTATGGCCAAATTGCTGGAAACAATCAGCGCGAGCACTGGTAAATATTTTATAAGTCTCATATGGTTTACAGAATGGTGATGCAATATAACTACTTTGCTATTTGTGGCAATAAAAAGTGCAACCGCTTTAGCCAAATGCATTAATTTTATATTTAGGAAAACTGGACTTAACCTTGTGTCATTATCTTAGCCCTTTATAAAATTGCTGCGATGAAAATAAAATTATCTTTCCTGGTATTGCTTCCCTTAATAGCAGTTATTAATGTTTCGGCACAAAAAAAAGTATCAGTTTTGGAGGTGCCTGGTATAAAGGAGTTTTGCAGGATTGATAGTGCCGGAAAATCAGTTTTACCCAGCGGAAGATATGTTACGCCGGCAGGGCAGTTCCTACGTATCACACACGATCCATTTGGTTTAGCAATTTCTCCAGATGGCAAAAAAGCAGTAACGCTGCATAATGGCGTTGTCACTCTGATCGATCTGCCTTCTTTAACCGCAACCCGTATTCCTCCATACAAACAAAGAAGTCCGGCGCCATTTTATAATGGTTCGTTTCTAGGGGTGGCTTTTGCAGCAAACTCCAAAACAGTTTACCTGAGCGGTGGTGATGACGGATCAGTGATCATTTTTGATACGGAAAAGCTACAAAAACTTGATTCTTTATCCTTGAATGGGGTAGTTAGCGGTCAAAACTTTGATGATAGCTTCACCTCGGACCTTGTACTAAATGAAAAAAATAATGAATTATTGGTGTTGGATCGCGGTAATTTCAGGATGGTGCGCATTGATCTCGCAACAAAGAAAATCACAGCCTCGATACCCGTTGGTCGACAACCTTTCGGACTCTCCCTGAGTCCTGATCATCAGACAGCCTTTGTAGCCAATGTGGGTTTGTATTCTTATCCGCTAATTAAAGGTACAACGCCAAAAAATGTCGATTCTATCATGATCACTCATCATCCATATGGCGATAATACCCCAGAGTCTATCAATGGTACCGTTGTAGAAGGAAGAACAATTCCGGGTGTTGGGAGTCCATCTTCACCTGAAGCAATGAGTGTATTTACGATCGACCTTTCAACTAACCAGGTGATCGACCGCTTCAAATCCGGGCACCAGGTGGGTCAAATGATCGAGGGTGCCGAAGTAGTGGGCGGTGCCAGTCCGAATTCCATTGCTGTAGGTACTGATTATGCTTATGTTACCAATGCAACCAATGATAACATTACCATAATTGACTATAAAAATCACCGTTTGCTGGGCGATATACCCATCAAAGTGAGCCCATTGATCGATCACTATCGTGGTTTGTTGCCTTTCGGTATCACGTTGACCCAGGATCAAAAAACGCTATACGTGGCATTGCTGGGATTTAACAGTGTAGCTGTTATCGATATTGCCAGCCGTACTACCAAAGGATTAATACCTACCGGTTGGGGACCATCACGTGTAAGGTTTTCTGCCGATGAAAAGGAATTGTATATTACCTCTTGCCGTGGCCTGGGTGCAGGTCCGAATGGGGGCAAAGGCTTTATTGTTCCGCCACAGGGTACTTATATTGGCGATATTCAATTAGGTCTGTTCCAAAAATTAAATACGCCTGATGCCAAACAATTGTCTGTTTATACCAGCCAGGTGATAAACAATACATTTCAAAGGAAATCAGTTATAGCTAACGCGAAGAACCCCTTGCCAGTGTTGCCGGGTATTACCAAAACGCCTATCAAGTACATTGTTTATATCACTAAAGAAAATCGTACTTATGACGAGGTTTTTGGCCAACTAAAGCAAGCTAAAGGTGATAGCAGCCTGGCGCGTTTTGGTGTACATTGCGAGTACACTTTACCGGACGCGCTGAGGGTAAAATACCACAATATGAATGTGTCGCCTAACCACCTTAAAGCGGCTCAGCAATTTGCTTTTTCTGATAATTACTACTGCGATAGTGACGCTTCTATCCATGGTCATCACTGGATGATGGGCGTTATACCGAATGAGTGGGTTGAAGCCAATTCAAACGTGAGTAAAACGGCAAAGTTTTTCTCAGCAGCACCGGGCCGCAGGTTTCCGGGATCGACAGGTAGTATGGATCCCGAGGACTATGCAGAACGCGGGGGCCTTTGGGAAGCGCTTGATCGCCAGCACATAGATTTTTACAATTTCGGTGAAGCCAATGAAACGGCCCACAACCGCGAAGAATGGGCCGATACGGCTACAGGCTCGGGCCACGTAGTGATGGTGCCGATGCAAAAAGCGCTTTTCAATCGTACCAGTCATAACTATGCAGGATTTAATACCAATATACCGGATCAATTCAGGATGGATCAGTTTGAGAGCGAGTTCACCAAAATGTGGATCAAAGGCAAACAAAAAATGCCATCACTGATCACCATGCAGGTGCCTAATGACCATACTGCTGATGTAAGGCCACAGGATGGCTATGTGATGCGCCAGTCATTTATGGCAGATAATGACCTGGCTGTTGGCCGGATATTGCATTTCCTGTCGCGTACCAAATACTGGAAAAACATGCTGGTGATCATTACCGAGGACGACCCTCAGGGCGGCGTAGACCACGTAGACGCACACCGATCGATACTGATGCTGGCTGGTCCGTATGTTAAACATGGTTATGTTAGTCATACCCATGCCAATTTTGGTGCCGTTTTAAAAACGATCTATAACATACTTGGCGTAAACTATGTGAACCAGTATGATGCTACCGGTAGTTTATTACAAGACTTTTTCACTCCAAATCCCGATTTTAAGCCTTATACTTTTGTTAGAAGCGATGTACGTGTATTTGATCCGCAGCAAGCCATGAAGCGGTATAATAAGACGATCGACTGGCGCAAAATTGAAAAAGGACCGGACATGGACGACGAGGAAAATGAACGTAAAGAACATTACCGTCTCCATAAAAAATCGTCCTGAGCAATTTCAGGCTTTTAGCGACTTTTCGATCTCCTGGGCAAAATCAATATCCATTTGCGTAACGCCGCCTGCATCATGGGTGCTGAGTTTGAGTGTCACTTTATTGTACACGCCCGACCAATCAGGGTGGTGGTTCAACTTTTCGGCTATAAATGCGGCTTTCGTAAGCAGCAGGACAGCATCGACAAAGGTCGGTAAGGTAAAATGCTTTACTATTACGCCTGCATCATACGCCCATCCATTCAAATCCTGTAATCGTGTCCCGATTTCCTCTTCGCTTAGCTTTTTCATGATCTTTGTTTAAAATATCCGGTCAAAACGTTTTTGGGTCCTGACCATGCCAACTTACATCGAAAATATTAAATTTGGTAGCAAAATATAACCTATTATTTCATATGTCAACCGAAAATAATTCAGCCAGCCACGGCCTAAACCGCCGGAAATTTATACAACAATCGGCAATTGCAGCCGGAGCAGGCGTACTTTTAGCTGAACCACTGATCAGCAACGCAGCTGGTTTTATTAAACCTGCCGATAACCTAACCGTAGGACAAATTATGGACCTGTTCATTAAAAGTGTTCCCGGTGGCGTAAAGACCGAGACTGTTGACACCTTAAAATCGGGTAACAGGGATATTGTAGTAACAGGTATTGTGACTACGATGTTTGCCACAGTAGATATTATTAGAAAAGCCATTAAACTCGGCGCAAATTTCATCATCGCCCACGAACCTACTTTTTATAACCATGCCGATGATACCGCATGGTTGCAGGGCGATGAGGTATACCAATATAAAGCCGATTTGCTTAAACAACATAACATAGCTGTTTGGCGCAATCACGATTATATCCACTCCCTGAAACCAGATGGCGTGATCCTTGGGGTTTTAAAGCAACTTGAATGGCTGGAAAATGCAGATAAAGACAACCTTAACCTGCTGACTTTTCCAAGTACACCTTTGCGGGAACTGGTGTCTCATTCAAAGCAAAAATTAGATATCAGAGAACTGCGATATCTGGGCGACCTGAATACAACCTGCCGGCGTATCATGATTTTGCCGGGTGCGGTTGGTGTTAAGACACATATTGAAGCGATATCAAAATATAAGCCTAATGCTATCTTTTGCGGCGAGATATCTGAATGGGAAACTGCAGAATATGTACGTGATGCACGTGCCAAAGGCGACAATATATCCCTGATCGTTTGGGGACATATTGCCAGTGAAGAACCGGGGTCGGAATTTATGCTCGAATGGCTGAATAAAAATGTGCCATCCATTAAAGTGCATCATATTTCGCCGGGTAATTCATTGTCTTTTTATTGATGATCGATATTCGTGAAGCCAATGTTAATGATGTAACCCAAATAGCACGTTTGCGCTCACTGGGCTGGGGCGATGAAGCTTTTTGGATACCTCGGGTTGCAAATTATATGAATGGCAGCCAGAATCCGCAAATGGCTAAGGCGGAACGCATGGTCTACCTGGCAACGGATGAAGAAAAGGTGATCGGCTTTATAGCAGGGCACTTGACCAGCCGGCTGGGCTGTGAAGGAGAACTGCAATGGATCGATATAGATCCAGCCTATCGCCGAAAAGGTATCGCATCCCAATTGGTAGAAGCATTGGCCAGATGGTTCATCAGTCATCATGCCTGTAAGATCTGCGTTGATCCCGGAAATGACCAGGCCCGCAGGTTTTATCTTGCTTTAGGTGCGCAAAAATTGGATGATCACTGGATGTTTTGGAAGAATATCAACACGATCATCAAACAATGAGGTCAGCAATCAAATCAGCGCTTTATTTCGGTTTTCGTTTACCAGGAGCCTTGCTGTTTTAATCCTATCGTTTTCAACGTTTTCTTCATAAATAATTAGCGATTTAGCGTGGTTTTTCCGATTATTGCACCCTGTTATAAACACAGCCGGTTGCTCATTTTTTTATCTGCCGGTCAACAATTATTCATACTGCAATGTCCGGATTACCACGCCACATCGAAATAATGGATACCACGCTCAGGGATGGTGAACAAACCAGCGGGGTTTCATTTTCTGCTTCTGAAAAACTAACCATAGCACAATTGCTGTTAACAGAGGTTAAGGTAGATCGGATCGAGATTGCATCGGCAAGGGTATCAGAAGGAGAGTTTCAGGCAGTTAAGAAAATTACTACCTGGGCAACCGAGCATGGTTTTATTGATAAAGTAGAAGTGCTGACCTTTGTTGACGGCAAAACCTCGGTCGACTGGATGGTGCAGGCGGGTGCCAAAGTGATGAACCTGCTGACCAAAGGCTCGATGAATCATTTGACCTATCAGTTAAAGAAAACACCCGAGCAGCATTTTAAAGAGGTGGGCGAAGTGATTGCCTATGCAGCTGAAAATGGCATAGCTTGCAATGTTTATCTCGAGGACTGGAGCAACGGTATGCGTAACTCGCCCGAATATG
>CAISPD010000059.1 GCA_903887275.1 uncultured Mucilaginibacter sp. | reverse complement strand
GATGATAAAACCATTTTTATTGATTGTTGGTACAATGCTTGCCCTCAATTATAATAGCAACGCTAACACTTTTACTGCCAGAAAACCCGATCACATTAGCGATACGAGCGAAAACTGGACCTTTAAGCCTTTTGTTAAACTGGATAGTGTTAACCCAATATTAACACCAGGAACCGGAGTTTTTTTCGATCCCATAGTTAAAGCAAAAATCTCCTGGGAAGCTAAAGATGTTTTTAATCCGGCTATCGTTACCCGCAATGGCAAGGTTTACATGCTGTATCGTGCCCAGGATAAGGTAGGCAAACCTGCCGGAACTTCGCGTATCGGACTGGCTGTAAGTACAGATGCGGTTCATTTTAAACGAATGCCAGCGCCAGTCTTTTATCCCAATAATGACGCTTTCAAATCCGCCGAATGGCAGGGAGGTTGCGAGGACCCACGTGTAGTTGCTGACAGCAAAGGAACTTATTACATGACCTATACCGCGTATGACGGCACTACTGCACGCTTGTTCGTAGCAAGTTCGCGCGATCTGTTGCACTGGCGTAAATATGGCAGCGTTTTTGCCAAAGCTTATCACGGAAAATACGCTAAAAAATGGTCCAAGTCGGGATCGATCGTATCTAAATATGTGAACGGACAGGCCATAGCAACCAGAATAAATGGCAAATACTGGATGTACTGGGGCGATGCCCAGATTTGGATCGCAACCTCGGACGACCTGATCAACTGGACGCCGGTTGAAATGAAAGCGGGGGAACAGCCTCCTGTGAAATTGCGTGACCAGGCCCTTACAGTGCCCGATCTGAAAGTGGTGATCCCAACACGCAGTGGTAAATTTGACAGCGACCTGGTGGAGTCGGGCCCCCCTGCTATACTAACCAATAAAGGCATCCTGTTGATCTATAACAGTAGAAATTCACCTAAAGACGGCGATGCTTCCCTGCCCGATGGAACCTATACTGCAGGTGAAGTGCTGTTTGATAAAAATGATCCTACCCGAATCATCCACCGTGCCGAAAGCTATTTTATCAAGCCAGATAAACCTTATGAGTTTACCGGGCAGGTTAACCAGGTTTGTTTCCTGGAAGGGCTTACGCAGTTTAAAGGTGCCTGGTATCTGTATTACGGTACTGCCGATTCAAAAATTGCAGTAGCTAAAAGTGCAGGTTTAAAGTAAATTAGATTTTGCACTAACATCAAGGAAAAGATATATCTTTAGTCTTATAAACTTATTTATGTTTCGCCGCTTATTTATACTGTCGTTTGGCATTTTTGCCAGCGCCTTGCTTTCAGCACAACAGCCAAAGCACCTTATCCGTTCCCATTCAAAAGCAGTGATAGCACCTGTTGGGTTATTGAAGAATATTCCTGATTCTGTTCTGCTCGAAATAGTTCAAAGGCAAACTTTCCGTTATTTCTGGGACTTTGGTCACCCGATAAGTGGTTTGGCCCGCGAACGCGATAATACGGTGCATGCGCAATACTATTGGGATTATATCAACGAAGCCGATGATGTGCCCAATTTTAGTAAAGGCACTTTTGGGCACGAAGCATGTGCTATTGGCGGCACTGGTTTTGGTATCCTGTCAACGATAGTAGCAGTAAACCGAGGCTGGATTGGGCGTGATACGGCCATAAAGCGGTTGAACAAGATCGTTGATTTTCTGGCTAAAGCCGATTGTTATCATGGTATCTACCCCCATTTTATGAATGGCGTAACGGGTAAAACCATTCCTTTCGGCCGCCTTGACGATGGTGCCGACCTGGTGGAAACTTCCTACCTGATGATGGGCCTGCTTACAGCGCGTCAATATTTTAACAAAGACACTCCGATAGAAAAATATTTCCGCAACCGCGTAAACGAGATGTGGCTGGATGCCGACTGGAACTGGCACAGCAAAGGGGGCAATGAACATTTATACTGGCACTGGAGTCCAACCAACGATTTTAACATGAACTTCCCGGTGTTTGGTTATGATGAGGCATTGATCACTTATATCGTAGCGGCCTCATCAACTTCGCATCCGATTTCGAAAGAATTGTACATCAACTCCTGGGTTAAAAGCCCTGGTTGGAAGAACGGGAATTCATACTATGGCATAAACCTGCCATTAGGCAAGTATGAGGGAGGAGGGCCGTTGTTCTTCGAACAATATACCTATATGGGAATAGACCCAAATGGCCTGAAAGACGATCAGGGTATCGACTATTTTCAACAGGTTAAAAACCATACCCTTATCAATCGGGCCTATTGTATTGCCAATCCTAAAAAATATAAAGGCTATGGTGAAAATTGCTGGGGACTTACTGCCGGCGACAGCTTTAAAGGCTATGTGGCCCATTGTCCGGATGACGACAGGGGAGTGATACAACCCACAGCCGCACTTTCATCTTTTCCTTACACACCCGAATATTCGATGCAGGCTTTGAAACATTTTTATTTTGATCTGGGCAGTAAAATTTGGGGACCTTATGGTTTTGCTGATGGTTTCAGCGAATCCCATAACTGGTATGGTAAAACCCACCTGGCAATTGATGAGGGCCCCATTGTAGTGATGATCGAAAATTATCGCACGGGCCTGATCTG
>CAISPD010000058.1 GCA_903887275.1 uncultured Mucilaginibacter sp. | reverse complement strand
AGGATTGGTATAATGCCAATATTATAGGAGATGTACACACTGTATATTGCTATACCGACCGTCCGATCTGGCCTCAGGGTGTTCCCCGCCCAACCAATGTATCTCAAATTCCGCCTGAATTGGACTTTGATCTTTGGTTAGGGACAGCTCCGAAAAGAGATTATTTTGATGAACTTTTGCCTTTTAACTGGAGAGGATGGTGGGACTTTGGAACCGGCGCTTTAGGAGATATGGCTTGCCATATCATGTCGCCTGCCTTTGCTGTTTTAGGTTTAGGATATCCTGTAAGTGCTGAATGCAGTGTAGCTACTAAATACATTACCAATTGGAATAGAGGTTATTTTCCGGAAAGCGGACCTATATCATCTCACATAACCCTTGTATTTAAAGGCAAAGCCGGCAAACCTGATCTTGAATTACATTGGATGGATGGAGGAATTCAGCCTACAAGGCCAGAAGAACTGCAAGCCAATGAAATTATGGGCGACGGAGGTAACGGTATCATATTCGTTGGTACAAAAGGTAAAATGATGGCCGGTACTTATGCTGTTAATCCACAATTATTACCAACCTCCAGAACCAAAGAAGTTAAAGCACCGCAAACTGTAGCAAGAGTTAAAGGTGGTGAAGACGGGCATTATGGTGCCTGGGTGGAAGCCGCAATAGCAGGCTACGGCAGTCATGAGGCCAAAAACCTTAGCTCTAATTTTGATATTGCGGGCCCATTGACCGAAAGCGTTTTAATGGGCAATTTAGCTATCCGCAGTGCCGAGATACGCAAGAAAAACGGCGATGATTTTGATTACCCCGGAAGGAATATCAAACTCCTGTGGGATGGCCCGAATATGAAGATCACCAATTTTGACGAGGCGAATCAGTTCGTAAAAAGAACTTACCGCGATGGTTGGAACTCGTTGTAATTAATAATGCCGAAACCGGTGGCAAACCAATAATTTGCCACCGGCTTCAGATATTACCGCTCGAAGTTTATTTTTAATAGAACGGGAGCGTATCCTATTTCGCCCGGTAAATTCCAGTTTTATATTTTTTAGTTTTGGGATTTCGGACATGCTAAAAGCGCTATTATTGCCGCAGATCACTATCTGTAATTACCTCGTATTTTTTTAACAGGTTAAAACTGTTTCGGCAGATTTACTTTAAAATAGGTTGTTATTTGCCGGTATACCATCACTTGAACTCATCACCCAAAAGCTGCAGATCAATTACTTTACAAAAGCGGCTTTTTTTACTGAAGCTTCCGGGAGCGATCCAAATTATAAGTCGCTTAATTGCTTAACAGACTGCCAAAAAGGTATAATAAAACAAGTCCGAAAAACGCAATCGGTTTCGTAAATAAATCGCCCGGCAAAACATTTTTTTTAAAAGGCAAGTGTTAGATTCGGATAATCAATTAGAAAAAGTGACCATCGTCATATAGAAAATGGCTTTTTTGTATTATAAAACAACCTCTGTGAATGTGAAATATTTGCCAAAATTTCTTTTGGTATGGTGTTTCATATCGTTGTTTTCATGCCATAAAAAGCCAGCTACTCTTTTTACCGAAATAACACCTGCTGCTTCTAATATTCATTTTAGTAATGATATCCAGGAATCAAAGGAACAGAACATTCTGACCTATGAATATCTGTATAACGGCGGTGGCGTAGCAGTTGGTGATTTGAATAATGATGGCTTGCCTGATATTTTCTTTACCGGAAATATGGTGCCCAATAAACTTTACCTGAACAAAGGCGATCTTAAGTTTGAAGATATAACAAAAGACGCCGGTGTTGAGGGCAGAGACAAATGGAAAACAGGCGTTACCATGGCGGATGTTAATGGTGATGGACTTCTGGATATTTATGTTTGCTATTCGGGGGCAGGCGATAGTCTGAACAAATCGAACGAATTATATATCAACCAGGGACCTGATAAAAATGGAGTTCCCCACTTCAGGGAAATGGCCAAACAATATGGACTGGACGCTCCGGGTACTTATACAACTTCTGTTGTGTTTTTTGACATGGATAATGATGGCGATCTGGACATGTTCATGGTTAACCATGCGGATAAGTTTTTTAATCCGTTTTTCAATACAGAAAATCTGCGGAAGACGCGAAATGCCAAATTTGGCAACAGACTTTACCGCAATGACAATGGGCACTTTACCGATATCAGCGAGCAGGCGCATATTGATGGGAGCGGATTGAACTTTAGCTTAAGTGCATCAATCAGTGATATCAATGGCGATGGCTGGCCTGATATTTATGTAACGAACGATTATGATGAGCGGGATTTCCTTTATCTCAATAATCATGATGGCACCTTCAGAGAAGTATTGACCAAGGCTACCGGGCATATTTCGGAGTTTGCCATGGGCAGTGATATTGCTGATTTCAATAATGATAACCGGCCTGATATTGTGGAATTGGATATGCTGCCGGAAGATAATCATCGTCAAAAGCTACTTAGGGGAGCAGATAACTATGATAAGTTTCAACTATTGGTACAGCATGGTTTTCATAAGCAGCTAATGCGCAATTCGCTGCAGTTAAACAATGGTAACAAACCTGATGGTACGCCCATATTATCTGAAATAGGCCAGATGGCCGGTGTCTCTAACACCGACTGGAGCTGGGCACCACTTTTTGCCGATCTGGATAATGACGGATGGAAAGACCTTTTTGTTACCAATGGCATTTTGAAGGATATGACCAATCTCGACTTTGTTAAATATTCGTCGGGATACTCTCCGCAATACATCAAGGAAAAACAGGACAATGGTGAGATATGGGAGCTTGTTAAAAAGATGCCAACTACCAATCTGACCAATTACCTGTTCAAAAATAATGGCAACCTTACATTTTCTAACGTAACTACCGATTGGGGATTGACCAAACAAGGCGTTAGCAATGGCGCAGTATATGCCGATCTGGATAATGACGGAGACCTCGACCTGGTAATAAACCAGTTGAACGGGGTTGCAACCATTTACAGGAATAATACAGCAGACGGAAAAGCAAAGAAAGCCCATTATTTAAGACTTCAGTTGAAAGGAAGCAATAAAAATACCTCAGGTATTGGCGCAAAGATATACATCAACGCCAAACAAGGCAACCAGTTTCAGGAGCAGTATTTTAATCGGGGATTCCAATCATCAGTTGATCCGGTTTTGCATTTTGGATTGGGAAAAGATAGTGTAATTGAGGAGTTAAAGGTGGTTTGGCCAACCGGCGAAGTTTCGGCGCTTACCCATGTAAAGGCAGACCGTTTGTTAGCGCTTGAGCAAAAGACCGCCATCAGGACTTCAAAAGCAGAGGGAATCGAAAATCAAAATACCCAACCGCTTTTCAAAGACGTAACGGCAACATCAGGAATAAACTTTACTGATAAATCGTCCAGTTTTGTTGATTTTAAAATTTCGCCATTACTGCCCTATCAAATTTCCAAAATGGGACCTTGTATCGCAAAGGCCGATGTTAATGGCGATGGTCTGGAGGATCTATTTATCGGCGCAGGGGTGGGGCAGCAAAGCATGCTCTATCTTCAAACCAAAGATGGTCATTTTGTACCAACGTCATCACAGCCCTGGAATAGCACCCTGCTCCCCTTCAATGCAGACGCGCTGTTTTTTGATGCTGATGGAGATGGCGATATGGACCTCTACCTGGTAAGCGGCGGTGCCGAATACCCCTTCGGGAGTAAAAATTACCAGGGCAGGATATTTGAAAATGATGGAAAAGGGAATTTTAAAGAAGTATTGAATGCATTGCCCGATCTTTCAATTAGTTCAAGTTGTGCCCGGGCTGCTGATATCGACCATGATGGCAGACAGGATATTTTTATTGGCGGACGCGTTAAGCCAGGGATGTTTCCGGTTACCCCCGAAAGTTATATCCTGAGAAATGTTAGCACTAAAGGAAAGATTCGATTTGAATTTGATAAGTCGCAAAAAGACACAACGCTAAGTCATCCGGGGATGGTTACTGACGCGGTTTGGGTAGATATTAATAAGGATGGCTGGATGGATCTGGTGGTTGTAGGCCAATTTATGCCGGTAACCGTTTTTGAAAACCATCAGGGTATTCTTTTGAACAAAACAAATCAATATGGCCTGTCAGAGACTAATGGTTGGTGGAATAGGATAAAGGCTGTCGACTTAAAGGGTGATGGCCATGTGGATCTGATTGTTGGCAACCTTGGATTAAATACCCAACTTAAAGCATCTGCTGATAAGCCTGTAACTATTACTTATTCGGATTTTAATGAAGATGGTACATTAATGCCCCTGTTATGTTACTACATACAAGGTAAAAGCTATCCTTACTACACCCGCGACGAGTTAATGGACCAAATGCCCTGGCTGCAGAAAAAGTTTGCGAGGTATGCTGATTTCGCCGACGCTCAGTTGAGTGATATATTCCCTGCCGAAAAGCTTGCAGTAGCTAAGACAATTAAAATTAATCTACTGGAATCGGTGCTGCTTCAAAACACGGGTAACCACCGGTTGGAAGTTAAAAAGCTGCCAATGAGCGCCCAAACAAGTATGGTCAATGGCATCGTTGATGATCATATAAAGGGAAAGGTATCAGGCGACTTGATTCTTGCCGGTAATTTTTATCCATTTCGTTCACAATTCGGGCCACTGGATGCTGGTATCGGCACCGTTTTATTAGGTGATGGGAAAGGAAGCTTTGCTACGCCTGATTATTCTAAAACAGGGCTCGATATCAATGGCGATGTCAGAAATCTGATCAAAGTCAATGGACTAAAAGGTAAATATTGGCTTATTGCAGCAAAAAGCGACGGCGAGATACAAGTAATAGAACGAAATATCCAACCCAATAATTAATTAAACGCATTATATCAGAAATTTTAAACTATTCAAATCCCTAATTATAACATGTTCACCAAACTTTCGAAACTAAATTAAACTGTATGATCCAAATTTTACATGGGAAATACTTCACACAGAGAAGATTCCACCAAAAGCTTTTTATTAAAAGTGCTTTACTGGTTTTCTTTCCATTTGTTCTCTTGTTACAGCAAGCAAAGGCCGAAGGGAAATCTACCTTAAACGCGCTAGCCGATTT
>CAISPD010000057.1 GCA_903887275.1 uncultured Mucilaginibacter sp. | reverse complement strand
TAAATAACGGGGAATTGTGTAGTCAACTTTGGGGAAATTATTGCCGGGTGCCCGCCTATTTTTCATAAAAAATCTAAGTATTATACGTATTTTAAATATTGGAACAAATGTTGACTATCAATTGAAAATAAGATAGATAGCCATTTGATTTAAAGGATATCGAAAATTAGGCAAAACACGCTGCAACTATTGGTTATACGCTTTAAGGTTGTTGGAGATTGCAGTTAAGGCACGCCGGACAGGGATTAGGATTTTACGATTTGTTTTGTTAATTTTCGATGTACAATACGTTAAAAAGCAGGGGTTTAACTTAAGATACATAAACCTTAATTTATGCGAAAATATTTATAGAAAATAAGAAAAATCGAAAAAAACTTATACTCAACCAAAACTCTCCAAAAACAATTACAAAATGAAACCAACTAAAAAATCATTCACAGAGCGTTCCGGGAAATTGCTGTCAGCATTTCTTTTTGCTTTATTGCTTGCTCCTGTTTGCAGTTTTGCCCAAACGGATAATACGGCGGCTTTGCAAACGCAATTAAATGCCGGTAATGTTACTCTGAGCGGTGGCACTTACAATGTAACCGGTTTAACCGTTACTCATGCTTTGAACCTGGGTGGAGCAACTATTAATATGACAGGTGCATCTAATGCTACGATCAAGTTATCGGGAGCAGGTGCAAGTATTACAAACGGAACTATTAAAGGAACATGGAATTCAACGCTGACTTATAATGCTTCGGGTGCTATGGGGCTTCGCATATTAGCTGACAATTGCAGCATCACCAATCTTCACATTACCGGCTTCCCTGCTTATGGAATATTAGTGCAAGCTTCAAATAATCCTACTATTTCGGGGAATTCGCTTGACAATATTGGATACATCGGCATCTATTATGATTCGGAAGCAAATACTACCGGCGGAACTATCAGTAACAATGTAATTGATAGAAGTGCTATTCCACCGGCAGCAGTTCATCAACCTTCCTTAGCAGTAAGGGGTAGTACTTCAAGTACATTTATTTCAACCGGCTGGACCATCAGTGGTAATACTATTACCATGCCGCAATTGCCAACTGATTGGACAGCCGAAGGCGTTGAACTTAGAAATTTATCAAACTCTACTTTCACTAATAATGTTGTTAAAGGTGGCAGCATACCTGTAAGTATTGTACGCTCAACCGGAATCAAATCAAGTACTAATAAAATGGGTGATGCAACTCACCCTTCACAGCTTGAAGGTTTAGAGTTTGCAGATTGCAACAGCTCGTCTTCAACCGGTGATATCATCATTGGTTCAACGCAGGTAGGTATATTGCTTGACGGTAGTGTTGGTTGCAATGGTATACAAATTACCAACGATCAGGTTAGTGGAACTACACTTGAATGTATACACACCTATACCAATACGCAGAACGTTACCATCTCGGGTTGTACTTTAACTGCAAGCGCTGCCGGAACAAAAGCAATTAACCTGCATGCGTCCAGCAATATCTCAATTGTTAATTCTACAATAAATGGCAACAGTGCCGCAGGTTATGCGGTAATGGTTGATACTTGTCCCGGTCCGGTTAGTATCACAGGTGGTGCAATTACAAACTTTGCTACCTGTGCGTTAACTATCTATAACGGACAGGCTGGTTTAACCACTCAACCTGTAACCATTTCAAAAGCTACCACAATTACAGGAGTTCCAAAAGTGTTTAATACCATTCTTGCTAATGGCGCTGCTGTTTCTACAGTAGCAGTTCAATAAACCAGCGATCAACCACAAAGAAAGTATAAAAACCCCGGGCAAACTGCCCGGGGTTTTTTATTGCTTAAATTTCATCGGGCGCAGATGATTTTTTTGTTTTTATAAATAGGAAAACCTTACTAAATTGTAAAACCAATTATCTGCTGTTTGATACAGCTTAACTGATCTTTTTATCCCGTATATGAAATTATTTAAACTTCAGCAAGGTATTATTCTGCAGGCTGGATCGTCATTCTATTTGCTTGATGATCCCTGGGATGAATTAATAAATCGATCAGGACTTTATGATCATCTGGCGATACTTACCAAGCAAAAGCAAGCTATTACTGAAGCAGAAGCTGGCCATCTGCTTGATACCAGTCTTTTGCCACCAGTCAGTAGGCAGGAGGTATGGGCAGCAGGTGTTACCTATTTGCGGAGCCGCGAAGCCCGCATGGAAGAATCGGCCGATTCAGGCGCGGCTGATCTCTATGATAAAGTTTATGCAGCCGAACGGCCGGAGTTGTTCTTTAAATCGCTTGCCCATCGCGTAGCGGGTCATGGTCAGCAGGTATATATCCGGAAAGATTCAACCTGGAGCGTGCCAGAGCCTGAATTGACGCTTTATATTAATTCGGCAGGCGAGATACAGGGATATACCGTAGGGAATGATATGAGTTCGCGCAGTATTGAAGGCGAAAATGCTTTGTATTTGCCCCAGGCCAAAATTTATGAGAGGAGCGCAGCATTAGGCCCCTGTCTGTTGGTGCCCCAGCAACCGCTGACTACAGCAACGCCTATCAGAATGTCTATCAAAAGAAATGGAATCGAAGTTTATGTTGATGAAACCAACATCGGCAGGATGAAAAGAACCTTCACCGAACTGGCGCAATACCTTTACAGAGAATGCGATTTTAGTTATGGGTGTTACCTCATGACCGGAACTTGTTTAGTGCCTCCGAATGATTTTACACTGAATGAAGGCGATGTAGTTTCCATTACGATCGACCCCGTAGGCACGCTCGTTAATAACGTAATTTATAAACCATCAAACCAGCATCAATTATGAAAAAGAAATTTGCCGGATTTTTAATGATCATAGCAACTGTATCGCTTGCCCAGGCTCAAAAGTTCAATGGCCTCGACCTTAATATGGGCAATCTGTACCGGACGTCGGATGCAAAAACGCGCTCTATTAGTCCTGAAAATTTTAATGGAGAAAAAGGAAAAGGCGGCATGGCAACCACAGGCACAGGCGCAGGGCCCTCACGCGAACTCGGTCAAAAGTGGAAAGTGAGTCCGAGTGTGAACATTAAGCACGGTACAACCTATACAATTGCCGAAATTGAAGGCTCGGGCGCCATTCAGCACATCTGGATGACACCTACCGGTAACTGGCGCTATTCCATCATTCGCTTTTACTGGGATGATGAAACAACGCCGTCTGTAGAAGCGCCTGTAGGCGATTTCTTTTGTATGGGATGGGGCAAATATGCACCGGTAACCTCACTCGCTGTAGTTGTTAATCCGGGGAGCGGATTGAATTGCTACTGGCCAATGCCCTTTCATAAAAAGTGCAGGATCACCATGGAGAATATAGACAGTGCAGATATGGTACTTTATTACCAGGTTGATTATACCCTGACCGACGTGCCGAAAGATGCTGGTTATTTTCATGCCCAATTCAGGCGGGTTAATCCATTGCCTTTTAAAAAGGATTATGTGTTGGTTGACAGTATCAGAGGTAAGGGCCATTATGTTGGCACCTACATGGCTTATGGCTCTAACAAAAATGGATGGTGGGGCGAAGGCGAGATCAAGTTTTTTATGGATGGGGATACTGAATTTCCAACAATAAATGGCACCGGCACCGAAGACTATTTTAACGGTGCCTATGATTTTGATACCCAGTCAAAGAACAAAGCAGGGGTAGAGGAAAGCCGTTATACTGAGTTTAGTGGTCCTTACACGGGTTTGCCCCAGGTGATCAGAGGCGATGGACATTATGAAGTGGCCCAGCGGTTCGGTTTATACCGCTGGCATATACTTGACCCGATACGTTTCGATAAGGACCTGAAGGTGACGATTCAGGATTTAGGCTGGCATGCTGATGGCAGGTATTTGCCCCTGCAGGATGATATCGCCTCCGTGGTATTCTGGTATCAGGTTGAACCACATAATCCTTTTCCTAAACTTCCTGCAAAGGATCAACTGGAGGTAAACTAAATGGCAAAGCAAATTAAATATGTTTTGTTGCTATTGGCATTTTCGGGGTTGGCAGCATGTACATCGCATCAAAATAACGCTACTGGCACTGATTTTAAAAAAGGTAGTTTTGGATACGATCTGGCTTTTTTGCGACAAAATGATAGTGTTGTTGTACTTAAAAGTGCTGACGGAGCCCAAAGTGCTATTGTTTCGCCAAGGTATCAGGGGAAAGTATTTACTTCAACAGCATCAGGCGATACCGGAAGAAGCTTTGGGTGGATAAATTATAAGGCGTTTGGTGCAAATATTGACCCGCACATGAATGCTTATGGCGGTGAAGACCGCCTTTGGCTGGGACCCGAGGGGAGCAAATTTGCCTTATTTTTTAAACCGGGCACCGCCATGGAATTTTCACAATGGCATACCCCGGCAGCATTTGACCATGAAAGCTGGGACGTTTTATTTCAGGATGAACAACATGTTTTACTTAGCAAAAACATGGCGCTGCAGAACTATGCCGGCACCGAATTAAAGATTACTGTAGGCAGGAGCATCAGTCTGCTAACAAGAAGCGAAACCGAAAAAATCTTGAATCTGCAGGTTGCCACCGGTGTCAACGTTGTTGGTATAAAAACAAATAATAACCTGATCAACCGGGGGAAAATTGCATGGACAACTAGTACCGGCGCTCCCTGCCTATGGAACCTGGATATGTTTACACCTTCACCGGGGGTGCGCGTAATTATACCCTACGATGAAAAGGCGGCAGGCAAAGTAGCTACCACAGATTATTTTGGTCAGATCCCGCCCGACAGGGTTTCCTACGAACATGGGGAGCTTTTTTTTAAGGCCGATGGTAAATCGAGAGGGAAATTGGGTATGCCTGCAAGCCGTACAAAAGGGGTGGCAGGCAGCTATGATGGTATCAATAATGTTTTGACCATTGTAACCTTTGATGTTGATCCTAGGGCGGTATATCTTAACCAGGAATGGAACACCACTAAAGATCCCTTGGTGGGGGATGCGGTAAATGCTTATAACGACGGACCTTTGGCTGATGGTACCCAGATGGGGCCATTTTATGAATTGGAAAGCGTATCTCCCGGGGCATTTCTTAAGCCGGGTGAAACCCTATCACATCAGCATTGTATTTTTCACTTTAGCGGACAAAGAGACGAGTTGAACAAGATTGCTTTAAAAACTCTGGGGGTTTCAATCAATAAATAACCTGGCAAACTAAGGCTGGCCATTTAATGATAAAAATAGGTAAGCCCGGTTGATGGTGCTGTTTTTAAAAAAAACAGTTCCTCTGTCAAAGGATGTTCGTTAAAGCTTAATAAAGGCAATAACCTATTTATCCGTAATCCGTATAAACTTCCTAACTATTTTAACGGATTATCGGAAAATGCATTCGCAAATTACAGAATTGGTAAAGGTTGCCAGTACATATCACCTGGTGCCTGATAATGTTGCTCAAAATAACGCTGAACGGGTATTGGATTATATTGACGATTTAAACCTTGAGCGCAATATTCGTTTCAGGCCGACACAATCGGGTAGCTTATTTATGGCATGGAACATCGGCGACTGGGAGTACGATATGGAATGTGTAAAAAATGGTTATATAATTTTTACGTTCACAAAAAGTGGGTACGAGAAAGCAAGCGGCTGCGTATTGTTTGATGATTTTATTCCACAATTTGAGAAATATTTGCTGATGTTGTAATTACACAGCTTTCAATGATGGCCTCGGATCTTCGGTACTGATATACATATCCGGATAGCCAATGCGGTCGGCATACCATTGCAGGGCCGCAGCCACAAGCGGTCGCAAATAATCCCTTATATTAACGGTTTCAAATACAATATGCCCTTCATTGTATTTGCTGTAGAATTGTAGTTCAGTTGGGTTGGGTTCGAAATTAGAATCTTCAAGCCTGATGATAGCGATACGCAGCATTGATTTGACATCGCGGATCATATCGCCGGCTTCAGTTTGAATTACGTAAAAGTTAGTGGGCAGCATCTGTAATATATTTCTTGTTAACACTTGTCAAAAAATGTACCATTTTAAAGCTGCACTTATTAACAGTAAAGGCTTAAGTTCTTTTTCCCCTAACCTTGCTTAACTTGCTATTAAAGAGCAGTTACCTGCACTCAATTAAAGTGAATCAAATTATGATTTTAATTCCCCTCGGGTTTGTATTCGATGACAATTTTGGAGATCCCAACCAGGCTTTTTTAAGGCATTTATTTTTAAAAAAAAGTTCTCGAAATTTTTTTAAAGTTTTCCGAAAAATAGGTGAGAAATATTTGGAAGTGTCATATCAATAGTTTATATTTAATTATTGGTTACTTATATTTTAATAAATAACTTAATTTTTTAACTGATAATTTATTTTACCGGCAAAAAAATAAAAGTATTTTCGGTATAGCGATCAACCCCTTTTTAAGCTTAAGCAACTTTTAATCCATTTTTTGTTTTGCAGTTTGACGATTCGTTGGAATTCGTTGCGCTGGCATTTTTATTTTTTGAATCAAAAAAATGCTTAAAAGGGAAGTTTATTTGATAGCGCTTACAGCTATTGAGGCAGAATACGGTAAAGCAAAATAATTATCCTGGGTCTTATAAATAATAACACGATCATGGTTAAGCCGGTAACATACATTTTAGATACGACGAAAGATAAGAAGCAGGTTGTAATAGAGCCTGTTTTTGAAGAGATAGCAGGTGGCGATTTGTTTCCCACAGGTCGCTATGTGTTGAGTGATAGTGGACATGTTTTAGGCGAGATTCACCTTGATGGCGAATTGTTTGAGTGGGACGGTGTGAATAACCCCGGCTACCAGAATTTACTCCGTATTTCTCAATTTATTCGCGAATACCAGGAGCCCGAACTTGCCGGTTTTACCGATTAATGTTTTGAACGAGGACAGCATTTAACGACATTGGCAGTTGTCGAACTTTTTAATCTTTTTTAAAAAGTTTCGATATTTACTTGTAAAATTAAAATAGTATTTGTACTTTGGTGAGCAAATAACTAACCTGATATTATGGCCGAGGCTTCACCGAGATTTACTTCCCTCGATGTTTTTCGTGGAATGACGATCTGTTTCATGATCATTGTTAATACGCCGGGTAGTAACGGTGCTTTCTGGCCGTTAAACCACGCTGCATGGAACGGTTTTACACCTACTGATCTTGTATTTCCTTCTTTTCTTTTTGCTGTTGGTAATGCCATGAGCTTTACCATGAAAAAGTATCAGGAAATTGGTAATGCAGCTGTGTTAACCAAAATTTTCAAGCGTACGCTACTCATCTTTTTACTGGGCTTCCTGTTATATTGGTTTCCCTTTGTAGATGTTCACAATGGACAATGGGATCTGCGCCCTTTTAGTCATACCCGTATTTTGGGTGTACTTCAACGCATTGCCTTATGCTATTGCTTTGCTTCATTGATCGTACATTACTTTTCGCGGAATGTGGTTTTTCTGTTGTCGGCGTTTTTTCTGCTGGGTTATTGGATCATTCTTCTGGTTTTTGGCGATCCGGCGCAGCCTTTTGGTATGCTGACAAATGCAGGTACTTATCTAGATAAGGCCGTATTTGGCGATGCGCACCTCTACCATGGCGAAGGTGTTGCTTTTGAACCCGAAGGTTTATTGAGCACATTGCCTGCAATAGTTAACGTTATTATCGGCTATTTTGCCGGAAAGTTTATACAGGAAAAAGGAAAGACTTTCGAAACCATATCCAAGCTATTATTGGTTGGCTGTCTGTTCATTTTTATTGCTATCTGTTGGGATGCGGTATTTCCAATTAACAAAAAGCTCTGGACCAGCTCTTTCGTGATGATAACTACTGGTATTGATCTGGTATTGATTTCATTTTTGATCTATGCGGTCGAAATAAAAAATTGGAACTATTTAAACTGGTCGGATTTTTTCCTGCCGGTTGGCAAAAATCCATTGTTTGTATATCTGGTGTCTGAAACAATGCTTACTATTCTTTCATGGATCAAACTGGGATCACATTCAGTTCCTGAATGGGTAGACACTTTTTGGCAGTTTGTTGCTCATGGCAAAGTAGGTTCGCTATTGTTTGCTATTACCGTAATGCTTAGCTGCTGGCTTGTAGGGTATATTCTCGATAAGCGCAAAATCTATATCAGGGTTTAACTAACCATTATAAATCAACTAAATCAATCTCACAAAAGGCTCCGTTTACGGAGCCTTTGTTGTTTTGAGCAATCTGCTGTCCTATTTATTGCGTAAGTAGAAATGCATATTTCGGTCTTTATCCAAACTATGTTAACGATTATTCCTTATTATTATATAAAATAAAAAAATGCCATCTATAGCTGCAGTTTCTAAGATCGATCTCCCTTGTAAAACCCCGCAAAGCGAAGTAAAAGAACAGGCACGCATTGCCTTTACTTCACGCTCGCCGCATATGGAAAGGTTGATGGATGTGTTCGACAATACCCAGATCATAACACGTAATTTTTGCAAACCGCTTAGCTATTATACCGGCCCTTCAACATTTGAAGAGCGGAATGGAGCCTACCTTCAAACGTCATTACAATTCGCTATTGAAGCCATAGGTAATTGCCTGGATAAAGCTGGTTTGGGTAAAGAAGCTATCACCGACCTGATATTTGTATCAACTACCGGCCTGGCAACGCCAAGTCTGGATGCAATGATCATTAATGCAATGCGCCTCGATCCTCATATCAATCGTTTGCCGGTATTTGGACTCGGTTGTGCAGGTGGTGTTTCAGGAGTCGCCAAAGCTAATACAATGGCGCAGGCAAACCCCGACGCAGTAGTTTTACTGGTTGCGGTTGAACTTTGCTCACTTACTGTTTTACGCGACGACTATAGCACCAGTAATTTTGTAGGCTCGAGCTTGTTTTCTGACGGCATTGCGGCTTGCCTTGTTCTTGGCGATAATCATCAAAGTCAGCAGAAGATCAAGTATTGTTCATCCAGCAGCAAACTATATTACGATTCGCTCGAAGTGATGGGTTGGGATTTTACCAATAATGGTTTTAAGGTGCTTTTTTCCAAAGATATACCCGATTTTATCCATGAAAATGTACGCGGGGATATCGAAACCTTCCTGAGTAAGCAAAATCTCGCTTTAAGTGATATCAGGAATTTTATTTTTCATCCTGGCGGCAAAAAGGTATTAGAGGCTTACCAGGATGCGCTTGCTGTCGAGGGCGATTTCCTGGAAAATTCGCGTATTATCATGAATAATTATGGCAATATGTCAAGCGTAACTGTTTTGTACGTGCTGGAGCGATTCTTGAACCAGGGTTTTAATGACGGCTATGGATTGATGATGGCCATGGGCCCCGGTTTTTCAAGTGAAATGGTGTTGCTGGAAATGAAGAATTGAAAGGGTTTACAGGCAATTCAAACACAGATCATTTCTATTAAAATGATGTATTTCAATATTTTCATTTTTCTGTTGGTTGCTCAGCGTCTGAGCGAACTTCTGCTTTCAAAAAAAAATGAACGATGGCTGCTTTCGCAGGGGGCAATAGAATATGGAAAAGCACATTATCCCTGGATGATAGCCTTGCATAGCGCATTTATCCTATCGCTGGTGATTGAATATTATTTGCGTAATGATAAATACCTGAGTGTTTTATTTCTTCTGGTATTCATTGTGCTCCTGGGTTTCAAATACTGGATATTAAAATCTCTTGGGCCTTACTGGAGTACCAGGGTATTCCGGATTCCGGGTGCTGAACCGGTTAAAAAAGGACCTTACCGAATTTTCAAACATCCCAATTATGTTGATGTGGTATTTGAAATAGCCATAATTCCGTTGGTATTTCACTTGTATGTTACAGCAATAGTATTTTCGGTTTTAAATGCAGTTATGCTGGGAGTAAGAATAAAGATAGAAAACAGGGTATGGGCACCTGAATAAAAAAAATCCCCGGCCATTCACTACCGGGGATTTAACCATTCTTCAAACCAATTAAAAGTATTAATCTCTTATTTATTAACCACGTACTTGTACGCACCTAAAGCATCTAAGGTTATATAGATTTTAACTTTTTTTAGAAAAACTTTGAAGCCTTGAAAATTGCTTGAAAAACCTTTTTTCATATTGCTTTTTAAATTTGATTTATAATGCTATATTTGCGCCTCTTTTAGGAGAAAAGATTGATATGAAAAAAGACCTGCATCCCAAGAATTATAGATTAGTAGTTTTTAAAGACCTGTCAAACGACTACGCTTTTTTAACAAAATCATGCATTGATACCCGTGAAACTGTGAAATGGGAAGATGGCAATGAATACCCATTAGTTAAGCTCGAAATTTCGCATACTTCGCATCCTTTCTATACAGGAAAGATGAAACTGGTAGATACTGCCGGACGTATCGACAAATTCCGCAGCCGTTACAACAAAAAGTAATTGGCCGGTTAATAATTTATTTAAAGGTCTCCCGATACATCGGGGGACTTTTTTTATTTTTGCACTATGGCTATTATCTTTTTTGACGATAACGCTCATCAAACTCTTCTGCCTTTAACCTTTACCCGCCCGGTATCCGACCTGCGTATCGGTATATTAACCATTGCCGAGAAATGGTCCCGTCGCCTCGATCTCGAACATTCATGGCTTACACAAAGCTATCTTGCAGCCAAATTTCCGCTTAAACCGGAAGCTAATAACCTGCTGATCAACGGTTCGGTTTGTCCCGATGAGCAATTGCTGGAAGCTATTGATGCCTTACGCGGTGGAGAAGCCTTAAAAGCAGGGAATAAAATGATTGCCATAAAGTTAGGCGAAAGCGATGTAAAAAGCTTCGATCCGCTTTCTGATTTTGATTCGATCGTTACCTATACAGGAACACCGGTTGTTTTGACTTATCCGGAGGATATTTTTAAAAACAATGATATTGAACTGCGCAAGGATTTTCAGTTACTGACCAAAGGCCGCAGGAGTGCTGCCATCAATAGCAGCAATGTGATAATAGGTGACGATTTTTTTGCTGAAGAAGGCGCTATTGCTGATTGCTCTACGTTCAACACCACCCGCGGGCCAATATATCTGGGTGCCGAAACCGAAGTTTGGGAAGGTACGCATATCAGAGGTGGCTTTGCGCTGTGCCATAATTCGCAGGTGAAAATGGGGGCTAAAATTTATGGTGCAACTACCGTTGGTCCGTATAGCCGGGTAGGAGGCGAGATCAATAATGCCGTTATCTGGGGGTATTCCTCAAAAGGGCATGAAGGCTATTTGGGGAACTCGGTCATGGGCGAATGGTGTAATATTGGCGCTGATAGTAATAACTCTAATCTCAAGAATAATTACGCAGAAGTTAAGTTATGGGATTATACCCTTGGACGGTTTCGTCGTACCGGTTTGCAGTTTTGCGGACTGATCATGGCTGATCATGCTAAATGCGCTATCAATACTATGTTTAACACCGGTACCGTTGTTGGCGTAAGCGCAAATATATTTGGTGCCGGTTTCCCACGTAATTTTATCCCTGATTTTTCATGGGGAGGCGCACAAGGTTATGAAATTTACACCCTGAAAAAGATGTTTGAAACTACCGAGAAAGTATTCGAACGCCGCGAGCATCGTGTTTTCGATCAAACCGAACAAGATATACTCAAAGCTGTTTTTGAATTAACTGAACCCCACCGACGATTCTAACCAATACAACCAATACAACAAATTAAACAAATACTACCACTACAACCAACCAACCCCACTAACACAAAAAAAAATGAGAAAAAAAATTGTTGCCGGAAACTGGAAAATGAATTTAGACTATGAAGAAGGATTGTCTTTATTTTCTGAGGTCGTTAATATCGTCAACGATGAAATAACCGGACAACAACTGGTAATAGTTTGCAGCCCGTTTATTCATCTTTATAGCCTTGCCCGCTTAGCTAAATCGAGCACTAAAGTGTCTATCGGAGCTCAAAACGCACATCAGGCTGAATCCGGTGCCTATACCGGAGAAATATCAGCTAAAATGATCAAATCTACCGGCGCCGAATACGTGATTTTGGGTCACTCAGAACGCCGACAGTATTTTAGTGAGACCAATGAGTTGCTGGCGAAAAAAGTGGATACCGTATTGAAGCATGCATTAAAGCCAATTTTCTGTATCGGTGAAACGCTGGAAGAACGCGAAGGCGGTATCCATTTCGATGTGATCAAAAAGCAGATCACTGAAGGAGTATTTCATTTGGATGCTGAGCATTTTGCGCAACTGGTAATTGCATACGAACCAGTTTGGGCCATTGGTACTGGTGTTACGGCTTCATCGGCACAGGCACAGGAAATCCATTTATTTATCCGTAGCGAGATCGCAGCAAAATATGGTAAAGATGTTGCCGACAGCACTACTATCTTGTATGGCGGCAGCTGTAATCCAAAGAATGCCCGCGAATTGTTCGGTCAGCCTGATATCGATGGCGGATTGATCGGTGGTGCATCGCTTAAATCACGCGACTTCGTAGATATTGCGAAAGAATTTAATTGATCAGGCCCGGCAAACCGGTAACAATTTTGGTTTTAGTTTTGATGCCGGTTTTCAAATGACCGGTTTGTATCAGAAATTCACTTTTACGATACTTTTAGCCAGTTGAAAAAGCTGTTAAAAATATTTTTGCCGCCTTTCATCATCCTTGGGATATTTTATATCCTGGTGCGATTCAGCCCTTATTATTTCAGTTTAAGAGCTGATGCTATGGGCGATGGGAAACTGCAGAGTTTTATGTCGTATTTTCGTTACCTGCTTGCATTGATCTTTGCGACCAGTGTATTAACACAGCTGCTCATTTTTCTCCCTATTTGGAACAGCCTGAAAGAAAGATCAGTTAAGGTTAGGATCTTAACATTTTTATCCGGGTGCCTGATATGTTTTCTTTTTGCCGGTTTGATAGCATATGCTATGTGGGATGCTTATTCAGTGAAACACCTGATTAAATTATGCCTCTTTATGACCGGCGTGCAAGTAATATATTGGATGCTAAATATTGGTATGATCTACCTTATCGAAATCAAAAACGCTCAAACTAAAGTATTGACCAAAGAAAAATCAACAGAATGAATTATTGCGAATTGCATTTTACACTGATAGATACCGCCGATTACCAACAGGATCTGCTTATCAATGAATTAGCTGATCTGGGTTTTGATACTTTTGAAGAGGCTGAATTTGGTTTTAAAGCCTATATAGCCGAGGTTGCTTTTAATAAACAATTATTGGATGATACCCTGGCAGTTTACCGGGAGCAATTTAATTTCAGCTATGAGTTTAATCTGATAGCTCAGCAAAACTGGAACGAAGTGTGGGAAAGTAATTTTGAGCCTATTCAAATATTGGATAAAGTTTGGGTGCGTGCAACTTTCCATCAACCACAACCCAAATTCCCGTATGAGATCGTTATTGATCCTAAAATGGCATTTGGAACCGGGCATCATGAAACTACGGCCATGATGATGGAAATGATGATGAATACCGACTTTAGGGGTAAGAAGGTGCTGGATATGGGTTGCGGTACAGGAATTCTGGCCATATTAGCCGAAAAGTTAGGAGCAGTTGATCTGGTTGCCATTGATAATGACCTTGCATGTTACGATAGTACGCTCGAAAACGCCAGCTTGAATAATTGTAATCACATACGCGCCCTTTGCGGGTCAAAAGAGGCTATACCGATTGAACAATTTGATATCATACTGGCAAATATCAACCGCAATATTTTACTTGACCAGGTCGATCGCTATGCCTGGGTGTTGAAATCGGGCGGTGAACTGTATTTGAGCGGATTTTATGAAAATCCCGACCTGGAGATCATCGAAACTGAGGCTGCCCACTATAATCTCAGCTTTATTGGCCATTTGAAAAATAAAGACTGGGTAGCTGCGAAATTTATAAAACTTTAGAAGGTAAATAAGTTAAGGTTTGGAATTGCAACTGCTTGTCAATTGTTGCTATCCCGGTAATACCCAAATTCATAAAAACCCATGAGAATACATTTTATTGCCATTGGTGGCAGTGCTATGCACAACCTGGCCATTGCCTTAGCAAAAAAGGGCTACCGGGTTAGCGGATCAGACGATGTGATGTTTGAGCCTTCGCTATCGCGTTTAGCTGCCTACGGATTGCTGCCTGCCGAAATGGGCTGGTATCCGGAAAAGATCAGCACCGAAATTGATGTTGTGATACTCGGAATGCATGCCCGACTGGATAACCCGGAGTTGTTAAAGGCGCAGGAACTGGGTTTAAAAATATTTTCATATCCGGAATATATTTATGAATATTCAAAAAATAAGCTGCGTGTAGTCATAGGAGGTAGCCATGGAAAAACAACCATTACCTCCATGATATTGCATGTGCTTAAACAACTGGGCAATAATTTTGATTACCTGGTAGGTGCCCAGCTCGAGGGCTTTGATACCATGGTGAAGCTAAGTGATGATGCCCCTGTAATTGTGATCGAGGGCGACGAATATCTTTCATCGCCTATTGATCGCCGGCCTAAATTTCATTTATATCATGCTGATATAGGTGTTATCAGCGGCATAGCATGGGATCATATCAATGTATTCCCCACTTTTGAAAACTATATCGATCAGTTTAGGATATTTATTAAAACTATCCAGCCCGGCGGAAAATTGATCTATTCAAAAACAGATGAGGTGGTTGATGGCGTAGTAGCAGCAGATAACACGGATGTGCAAAAATATCCCTATGCTTTACCGAACTATCGTATTACAGATGGTATTACTTATATTATTGCTGATAACAAAGAGTACCCGCTGCAGATCTTCGGCGAACATAATTTATTGAATCTGGAAGCAGCTCGGTTAGTTTGCCAAAACCTTGGGATAGCATCGCAGGATTTCTATACCAGCATTGCCTCCTTTACTGGGGCTGCGCGCCGGCTCGAACTCGTGGGAAAAAACAAAAACACGAGCTTTTTTAAGGATTTTGCACACGCTCCATCTAAATTAAAGGCAACAGTACATGCCGTAAGAGCTCAATTTCCGGCAAGGAAGCTGTTGGCTTGTATGGAGTTACATACTTTTAGTAGTTTGAATAAAGACTTTCTGAGCCAGTATGCAGGATCGCTGAACGAGGCAGATGTTGCCCTTGTTTTTATCGATAAGAAAACCTTCGAGCAAAAGAAAATGACGCCATATGGATCGGAAACGGTGAAAACGGCTTTTGAACGGGATGATCTGCTATTTTTTAACGACCCTGGAGAGCTATTAAAT
>CAISPD010000056.1 GCA_903887275.1 uncultured Mucilaginibacter sp. | reverse complement strand
TTGACAACTTCTAATTCGCACCAGGATGTAAATGATGCGTATTCCAATCAAGCAAATTCCTATATGGTCAAGCCAATGGATTTGTTTGTTTTTATTGAGCAATTAAAGGTGTTATGCGAGTATTGGTTCGGTATTGTCAAACTTCATAGGGCACCTTCCTGATCCATAATATTATTAATCGCTATTGGTATATAATTGCCATCTTTTCCTTTTCTTGAAAGGTGCTTTTTATGCATGTGAAGCCGCAATTTTTTTGTAGCCGTTTATATTTTGTTTTTCAATACAAAATATGATAATGTGTCTTCAATTAAATCTATAACTACTCTTTGCTTAGCCTTCTAAATTATATCTGTATAATTCAGATACATTAATAGGCCAAATATAACTCCAAATACTAAAAAAACCTTCAATTTACTAGCGTGCGAGTGCACATAGAACAGTTTACCGGTTCCTAAAAACTGAAGATATCTGATGAAATTATAGATCGCAGCTATGAGAGAACAGAATAGCATCGCCGCCAACAAGTAAAACAGGATGTCCTTATCCTCCATGTTTTATTAAATTTTCAATGCAAAGTTATTAGCTGCGAGCAATTCAATTATCTCTTTTTTATTCCTCAAAGTAGTAGTATCGGAACTAGATAAAAGCATTTAAACTGAAGGTAAGTATTGTTCAAAATATTCATTTGGGTTCGATACATCAAAGATCAGGGCGGTTTTATCGAAAATCTAACGAGAAATAGCGCCAACGATTTTCCCTGGATAAAGGTTACCTACTACTTTGAGTAGTGTAGCTAGCCGTGCCTTTGGTATTAATATTGCAAGCCAAACGTGAACTTCATTTACTGATTTGCAATGAACAAACTAAAACTTTTACTTCTGCTAATTTTGGTTTACCAATGGGGGCACGCCCAAAACAATGTTGTGGACGCTAATCCAACATCGAAGTTATTCACCATAGATTTCGACAAAGGGCAGGAGACACTTGCGATTGGCGAAAGGGCAGTTCTGTTTAAAAATGCTATTATTGATTTAGTTTACAATACCCCTGTTGTACGACAACTTCAAAATATGTACCCAGGTCCTAAAATAGCAGTCATTAAGCAAATTGACCCCAGGATATTAAATGGTTTTCAGGTAGCCTTGAAAAGGACAACCTTTAATGGGGCCAGTACAATTGCCTGGTTCTATTATGACATTAAAAAGAATTCATTATTTGTTTTCGATCAGGAATCAGCCAAATGGTCAAAAGTAATATTGAGTACTGAAATACTCCCGGCTTTAAACAATTGCCAGACCTACTGCAACTTTAATATCAAACAAGATCAGATTCCTGACGGTTCGTTAAAAAGTTTGACGGATTTGGCTTCAAACGACAATTGAAGCTTTTGGCCGTTTTCTATTTTTCTCCTTTTTAAACACCTGGCAATGCGTACCCTTAGGCTGTTTTCTTATATTCCCAATTGGTGTTATTTTGTTTTTTGCAATTATAGATGGCTTCAAACAAAATGCTCAGATTAAGCTAGATTTATAGATATAACCGATTGAATAACGTTTTTGCAGCTGAAGTCTTTCAGACTTTATACGATGCTGTTATTGGGAGGCAATACATGTAACTTTTATTAGTTTCAATATGAAATTCCCGATATTTTCAGCCAAAATTCTTCAATCCTTTTTAATACTCCAACATAGTCTGAGTATTCTATTGGTTTGGTGATAAAGCTATTGACACCATTTCGATAGTCTTTTGTTATGTCATCTTCAGAAGAGGACGATGTAAACATAATTACAGGAATGGCTTTATATTCCTGATGTTGTTTTAAGTACTTTAGTACTTCGTGGCCCGAGATTTTGGGTAGATTTATATCTAATAAAACAAGATCGGGCAAATCCTCAGTGCTAGCTATTTTTTTAAAATAGCTGATTGCCTGGTCGCAATCGGTTTTTACAATGATATTATTAATAACCATGCTTGATTCAAAAGCGTCAAGAGTAGCGAAAATATCTCCTTCGTTATCTTCTACTAATAGTAACTGAACACCATTCATTTTTTAAAGTCTTTAGCCAAAGTGAAGTAAAAGGTAGTGCCCTTGCCGATTGTTGATTCAAGCCATATAGTACCTCCCAGATTTTCTACAATTTTTTTGGTTATTGCTAACCCCATTCCTGTTCCACTGTATTCAGCACTGCTATGAAGTCGTTGAAATATGATAAAAATCTTGTCAAAATATTCTTCAGATATTCCAATTCCATTGTCTTTAATTGCAAACTGGTAGTGCGTATCATTTTCATTGAAGGAAATGTTTAATAAGAGCGGTATTTCTGCTCTTCGATATTTAATAGCATTCCCGATTAGATTATGAAACACCTGCCTTATTTGCGATCTGTGTGTAGTTATTACCGGTAAATTGGTGTACTTTATTTTTGCCCCCTTCTCGTGCTGAAAAAGTGATAAAACCCCGTTAAGTAATTCGGTTAGATCAACCATTTCTAAATCTTCATCGGCCTTTCCTATTCGATAATAATAAAGTAGATCCAGAATGATAGATTTCATTCGTTTGGCGCCATCAACTGCGAAACCGATGAATTTTCTGCCTTTGTCATCAAGTACGTTATTGTATTTAAGCTCCAGTTGGTTAAGAAAGCCGGTTATCATTCGTAGTGGTTCCTGCAAATCATGAGACGCCACGTAGGCAAATTGTTCTAATTGTTCATTGTATATCTCTAATTCCTTTTTTTGACGGGTCAGATCAGCATTCAAGGCATTCATTTTTTCTTCGTATACTTTTCGGGCCGTAATATCTGACCTGATAGCTATGTATTGATAGGGTTTTCCTTGCGCATTAACAAATGGTATGATCGTAGCGTCGACCCAATAGAAACTACCATCTTTAGCACGATTTCGAAACTCACCCCTCCAGATTTTGCCCCCGGCGATTGTTTTCCAAAGGTCCTTTATAAATGCTTTATCATGGTAGCCGGAATTAAGCATACGGTGATCCTGGCCAATTAGTTCAGCCCGCGAATATTTGGAAATACTGCAAAAATTGTCATTTACATGTGTTATGATCCCTTTTTGATCAGTGATAGCTACGATTGCCGATTGATCTATGGCCCGTTTATAATCGATATTTTCTTTTAAAGCGATTTTTAGCTTTTCTCTGGTTTTGTTCTCAAATTCGATGTGAAGGTTGTCCAGGTCATCCTGAAGGGTTTTCTGTTTTGTAATATCCTGGGTTATTTTAGCGAATCCCCGCAATTTGCCTTCATTGTCATATAAAGCTGTAATTACCATGTAACCCCAAAATAACGATCCGTCCTTTTTTAATCTTTTTGCGGTTACCGAATAACTACCGGTTTTAATTGCTATTTCCAGATTCTTTGAAGGGATATCTTTCTTAATGTCTTCTGGCAGGTAAAAGATTGAAAAATTTTTGCCAATTACTTCATCTTCGTCGTACCCTTTAATGTTTTGCGCTCCTTTGTTCCAACTTGTTATTACACCATCCCTATCTAGCATAACAATCGCGTAATCGCTAATACTATCAATTAGTAATAAAAGATCGTCGTTTGATACCCGATTAATACCCCTCTCAAAGAGTTTTAAATTGTTGAAGAAAAAGTCCGTTTTTTAAAATTACCGGATACCAAAGCTTTAAGCTATGATTGGAATCACTTTAAAATATAGGTTTCGACACTTTAATGTTAATCATTACCTGATGGATGATTGGTAACTGCGAGAAATTTTGGAATTGAAAGGTTGTCGATTTAAATTAGAAACCCGTAAATCTGCATGTTTTCTTGTTGCCCGATTACCAAAAGGTTTTTGCATAGGTTATATCATACTTGAAAAATAATTTCAGACACACTAACTTTGTAGCAATGGCCTAAAAAAACGTTTAGGTTAATTGGCCCTTCATTAATTTAATAACAATAAATTTCATCGTAAATATTTTGCCTTTCCGGTCTATTTGGCTTTTGACAACCTGACCCTATTTGCTAATAAATTAAATAATACGTTTGTGGGTAAAGCCTATCGAAACTTTAAAGAATTTAGCGTTATTGTGGTGGTTTACAGATTTTGATAAAGCAGCTATTTTTACTAGACATTCAACTCAAAATGTACTTAAAAATGGGTCTTTTTGTCAAGGCCAAAAGTTGTCAAAAAACAAAAAAGCCGCTCTGATTACTCAGAAGCGGCTTTTGTTTCGTCGGGTTGGCAGGATTCGAACCTGCGGCCTCCACATCCCAAATGTGGCGTACTTTTATTTTAAATAATTGATAAACAATGGTTTAATCCCATTTGATGTTGGTTTTATTAAACAATAAAGTGATTTCTACATTGCACCACTTTCAGTTAAATAATACCTCTCCCCGCATAAATTGCTATTACGATGGACAGTAGGTAACATATGTTACCATTTAGCTTTTCAGATGCCGATAGTTTTGAAGGAAATTAAATACGAATGAATTTCCAACGCTATCTTATTTTAAAAGGTCTGTTAGTAATTTTCTCGATAAGTGCATTTAGTGTAAGATGCCTTGCACAGGACAGCACTAAAAATTTAACCTTGAACGAGGCTATTGAAGCAACGCTGGCCAGCAATAGGAACATCCGTTTGGCAAAAATGGACGAAAAAATAGCCTTAGCCAATTATAAAAAAACCGAGGCAGCCTTTCTCCCGCAGGTGGGATTTTCTGTAACTGGAATGGGCACAAATGACCCATTAAATGCCTTTGGTTATAAATTAGAACAAAGATCGATCACTCAAAATGATTTTGTTCCGGGGCTATTGAACCATCCCACCGGTACAGTCGACTTTATGACCAAGCTGGAAATACAACAACCGATCCTGAATATGGACATGCTGTATATGAGAAAAGCAGCCCAAATAGAAGCTGAAGTATATCAGTACAAAACCCAACGGACAATAGAGTATCTAACATTTGAGGTGCAGAAAGCCTTTTTGCAATTGAAATTGGCCAACAATGCAGTTAACGTTTTGGAAGACGCATTGGCAACTACAAATGCTGTTTATGTCTATACCAACAATCATTTTCAGCAGGGCCTGATTCAAAAGTCTGACCTATTGAACGCTCAGGTACAATTAAATATGGTTGAAACTAATTTGAACAAAGCGAAAAGGAACGTACGGGATGCCTGCGACTACCTGAGTTTACTGATGGGAGTAAAAAGCGGAACATTATATCGTATCGATCCGGCTTTTGAGTCGATCAGGAAGATCAACGACTCCGTGCAAAGTATTGGTTCAAAACGTTCGGATTTTATGGCTATTCAAAAAGCGATTGACGCATCATATATGATGATCAGATCAAGCCAGATGAGTTTCCTGCCACGGCTTAATGCTTTTGGGAACTACCAATATAATGATAGCCGCTTAACAGGTTTCGGTGCAAATTCATATCTGGTCGGTGTGCAATTATCCTGGGATATATTTAAAGGAAACAAAACTAAAAATACCATTACCATTCAGAAACTTGAACGCGACAAATTGGGCGAACAATTGGCACTGCAACGTGAGCAGAGCCAGTTAGAATTCAATAAAGCTATTAATGACCTCTCGGATGCAAGTTTTGAAATAAAGCAACACAAAGCAGCTATTGAACAGGCCGATGAATCGCTTCGGATACTGCAAAACCGCTATCAGCAAGGCTTAATTAACACCACTGATGTATTGATGGCGCAATCACAGCTGCTACAACAAAAATTTGCGCTGGCCCAGGCCAACTTTACCATGAATTTAACCCGGTTTTACTTGCAATTCTTAACCGCCACCACTAACAAATAATTCCATAAAAATGAGTACAGCCATTAATGCTACTTTCAGAACTTTTAAAGCAATTGCCAGTATAGGACTGCTTTCACTAAGTGCCTGTTCTTCAAATATAAAAAGTGACAAGCCTTCAACTATTGATACAGCTATAGCAGTAACCATCACTACTCCGGCTACTGATCAGCAACAGGCTTTGAATGTGAGCGGCCAGATAGAATCAGCCCAAACTGCCAATATCAGCACCAGGGTAATGGGTTACATTACCGCGATTAAGGTAAAGGTCGGCGATCACGTTGCAAAAGGCTCATTATTGGCTACTATAAGTAATAATGACATTCTAGCAAAACGGGCACAAACAGATGCAATGATTTCAGAAGCTGAAGTAGCATTGAAAAACGCACAAGAAGACTTTGGCCGATTTACGGTATTGTATAAACAACAAAGTGCCTCGGCAAAAGAGCTGGAGAATATTACCCAGCAATATAGTTCGGCAAAGTCAAGGTTAGAACAAGCTAAACAGATGAAAAACGAGATCAATGCAACGCTTGGCTATACCAATTTACTGGCTCCATTTGATGGGGTAGTCACCCAAAAATTAATGGATGCGGGGAGCATGGCAAATCCGGGTATGCCAATTCTGACTGTTGAACAAAACGGCAACTATCAGGTTAGCGCTACGGTGCCGGAAAGTTTGATCAGCCAGGTAAAGGAGGGTGCTAACGTGACTATCGCTATTGATGCTGCTCATAAAATGATCAACGGTAAGGTTAGTCAAATTAATCAATCCTCGCAGTTTAGCGGAGGACAATACCTGATCAAAGTAATTATATCGGACAAAGACAAAGCCGGCTTATTTGCTGGAATGTATGCCAATTTATCGATTCCGGCTAAGCAATCAACAATCAATAATCAGGATGTAGATCAGGTAATGGTACCGTTGAAGGCTATCGAACAAAAAGGTCAACTTACGGGCATTTATACCATTGGAAATAATAATACTGCACTGCTTCGCTGGGTGAGGCTAGGGAAAGTGAAGGGAAACCAGGTGGAAGTGCTTAGCGGCCTTGCCCCGCACGAGCAATTTATTGTAAGTGCGGATGGCAGGCTATTTAACGGTGCAGCTGTAAAAATTAACAGATAAAAAGATGAAGAACGGATTTGCAGGCAACATTGCCCAGGCATTTTTACAGTCGAAACTTACAATATTGCTGATGCTCGCCTTTTTGCTGATAGGCGGATACAGTACTTTTTTGATACCCAGGGAAGAAGAACCGCAAATACAGGTTCCGATGGCTGATATATTTATAGGTTATCCAGGCGCTTCGCCCAAAGATGTAGAAACTAAAGTGGCTGCACCTATTGAAAAAATGATTTCCAATGTAAAGGGCGTCGAATATGTTTATTCCACTTCGATGCAGGGACAGGCCATGGTCATTGTTCAGTTTTATGTTGGCGAAGATGTAGAACGCTCGCTTGTAAAATTATATAGCGAATTAATGAAGAATATGGATAAAATGCCCCAGGGCATCACGCTACCGCTCATAAAAACCAGGGCGATAGACGATGTTCCGGTATTGGGTCTGACTTTGTGGAGCGATAAATACGATGACTACCAGTTAAAGCAAATAGGGCAGGAACTGGATAATGAGATCAAAAAGATCAATGATGTTTCTGATATAAAAATTATTGGCGGCCGGGATCGTGAAATAAAAATTGTGCTGGATAAAAGCAAAATGGCTGAAAACCATATTGATTTTTTATCACTAAGTAAGCAGATACAAGGAAGCAATATGCAATTACCCGGTGGCAACCTTTTGCAAAAAGATACAGCTTTTTCAGTAACTACCGGTAATTTTCTAAACTCGTCAGAGGATGTGGCCAATCTGGTTGTAGGAGTTAATCAGCAGCAGCCAGTGTATCTGAAGCAAATAGCAAAAGTGGAAGAAGGAGCCGAGAGTCCCAGCCAATATGTGCTATTTGGATACGGCAAGGCTAATCTGAAAGATGCTGGAAACTTTAAATCAAACTATCCGGCTATAACACTTTCCATTGCTAAAAAGAAGGGTGCAGATGCGATGAAATTATCTGAACTTATTCTGAATAAAGTTGAATATCTAAAAAAAGATCTGTTGCCCAACGATGTGCACCTGACGGTAACCAGAAATTACGGAGAAACTGCATCGGATAAAGTATCTGAATTATTGTTCCACCTATTCATAGCTATCGTAGTAGTTACGGTATTTGTAATGCTGGCAATGGGCTGGAGGGGAGGATTGGTGGTGTTTTTATCAGTGCCGGTAACGTTTGCTCTTACCTTGTTTGCTTATTATTTTATGCATTATACACTGAACAGGATCACGCTGTTCGCGTTGGTATTTATAACAGGTATTGTTGTTGACGATTCGATCATCATCGCCGAGAATATGCACCGGCATTTTAAAATGAAAAAATTGCCGCCGCTACAGGCGGCCATATATGCCATCAATGAAGTAGGTAATCCAACCATATTGGCAACATTTACGGTCATTGCCGCGGTTTTACCTATGGCCTTTGTTTCCGGAATGATGGGCCCGTATATGAGCCCGATGCCAATTGGTGCATCCATAGCGATGATATTATCGTTAATTGTTGCCTTAACGCTCACACCTTATTTGGGATTTATCTTCCTGCGTGAAAAAGAAAAACCTGTAAAATCCGAAGAGGAGCATCATTCGCTGAAACTCGAAGAAACGCGAATTTATAAGATTTACCGCTCTTTCATTCAGCCCTTATTGGAAACCCGCTGGAAACGGTGGACATTTATTTTAAGTACCGTTGTTATTCTTTTTGCTTCGCTATCTATGTTTTATACCAAAGCGGTTGCCGTAAAAATGCTGCCTTTTGATAATAAAAATGAATTTCAAGTGGTGATAGATATGCCCGCAGGTACCACACTTGAGGCGACACAGGCGGCAGCCAAAGATATTGCTGCTTGTGTTTCCGGCCAATCACTGGTTAAAAATTACGAAACCTATATTGGTACTTCAGCCCCAATCAGTTTCAATGGATTGGTAAGACACTATGACTTGCGCAGAGGCGAAAATGTGGCCGATATACATGTGAATCTGGTTGATAAAAATGACCGAAATATTCAGAGTCATGCGATAGCAAAGCAAATGCGGGAGCCAATTCAGGCTATCGCCAAAAGGTATAATGCTAATGTGAAAATCGTAGAAGTGCCACCCGGGCCTCCTGTATTATCAACTTTAGTTGCCGAAATATATGGTCCAAACTATAATGAACAAATAAAAGTTGCTGATCAGGTAAAAGGCCTATTGGATAGAACTTCAAATGTAGTTGATGTTGATTGGATGGTTGCGGCAGACCAGCCAGAATACCACCTTGAAGTGAACAAAGAAAAGGCTATGCATTATGGTGTGGTCACAGCCCAGATCGCTGCGACAGTTAATGCTGCCTTGCGGGGGATGATATCGGGCAATATCTCGGAGCCGGCTTCGTATAGCCAAACGGCAATTAAGTTGCAACTCAGCGATGACAGTAAGACAGATATCAACGACATTCTCGACGTAAAGGTTATTGGCATGCAAGGGAATGTTGTGCCCATACGAGATCTGGTAACGGTGACCAGACAAATAAAAGCCAAAAGTATTTATCGCAAAAATCAAAAGGAAGTTGTTTATGTGATCGGTGATATGGCCGGAAACCTGGAGAGTCCCTCTTATGCCATTTCGGATGTCTCAGATCATTTAAATACCTTAAAAGTGCCAAAGGGATTCTCATTAAAAGAAGAATATACTCATCAGCCAGAATTTGAAGACAATTACAGTTTAAAATGGGATGGAGAATGGCAGATCACTTTCGAGGTCTTTCGCGACCTCGGCATTGCGTTCGCAGTAGTTATTATTCTGATCTATATCCTAATCGTTGGCTGGTTCCAGAATTTTACGGTACCGTTGATCATGCTTGCCGCCATACCATTATCACTAATCGGGATCATTTTGGGGCATTGGTTATTGCATGCTTATTTCACAGCAACTTCTATGATCGGGTTTATAGCGTTGGCCGGAGTTATGGTCCGTAATTCGATATTGTTGATCGACTTTGTAAATATCCGGCTAAATGAAGGGATCCACTTGAAGCAGGCTATTATTGAAGCGGGTGCGGTTCGCACAACCCCTATTTTGTTGACTGCAGGGGCCGTTGCTTTAGGAGCTGTGATCATACTATTCGATCCAATTTTTCAGGGGCTCGCAATTTCTCTGATGGGCGGCACAATAACTTCAACATTTTTGACCTTGATCGTAGTACCCCTGTTATATTTCAAGATGATGCGTAAAAATGATGTTAAACCATTAGAATCCTGAATATGAAACTATTAATAGTTACCTGTTTAAATGAATTTCTGGGCGATATCAGCAAAATATTCAAGCAAGCTGAAATTGATGTGTTCAGTACAAGCAATATCATAGGACACAGGAACGGAAATAATCAAAATATGCTTGCAGACTGGTTTGCCAGTGGCGATGAACAGGCCGACTCGGTCATGATCTTCACCTTTACCAGTCAGGAAAAAGCAACACTGGGTGCGGAACTTATTATGAATTATAACAAAAGCTTAGGTGGAAGTTTTCCTGCCAGGGCCTTTGTATTGGATGTCGAAAAATCAATCTGAATAAAAAAATCATGAAAGAACGTGTTGTACGGGCTGTTGCAGGGATTTTTGTCCTTACCAGCGTAACATTAGCTCATTTTGTAAATATCAACTGGTTATGGCTGGCTGTTTTTGTAGGTTTCAATTTATTTCAATCATCAATAACAAAATTCTGCCCGCTCGAAAAAATATTAGTCTATTTTAAGATGAAGTAAATGATAAAGAAATCAGAACAAAAGAATTTAAGAATCTGGCCAGCTATTGTAAATGCAAGGTGTCCAAAATGCCGTGAAGGCAAGGTCTTTGCTAATCCGGCATATAGCTTTAAGGGGCAAAAGATATTGAAAAATTGCCCCAGGTGCGGTATGTTATATGAAAGGGAGCCGGGCTATTTTTATGCAGCAATGTACGTTGGCTATGCCTTTATAGTCGCCGAACTTGTAACGCTTGCCGTTGGCACCTACATTCTTTCCGGCAGCGAAAACCCCTGGCTTTACCTGGGCATTATGCTAAGCGTTGTTAGTTTACTGGCACCATTTAATTACCGGTATTCGCGAATATTATTAATGCATTGGTTAACACCGGGCCTGCATTATGTGCCCGACGCAGCCGAAAACTATCAAAAAAATCATCCAACAACATGAATATTTTCAAGCAATTGTTCGGCGGAAGCACATCGCCCGACCTGCAAACCATTATTAGTGAAGGAGCTTTTTTAGTTGATGTTCGCACCCGGGAAGAATTTGCCGGTGGCCATATTAAAGGCTCGGTAAACATACCGGTAGCGGAAATAGTAAACCAGCTGTCGAAATTCGAGCATAAAAGTAATATTGTGGTCTTTTGTCAAAGCGGGGGCAGGAGTTGGCAAGCCAAATCTATTCTTAAGCAAAATGGCTTTAATAATGTAGTTAATGGCGGCACATGGACCAGTGTTAAAAAGTACGTTAAATAACGCAAGACTTATAGCAGGTAATTTCTGCTAAATTAGCGCTATGGATAATACTGGTTATTTTGAAGCCATATTTGAACCCGGTTTGCTTCGGGAAATAAACGAATTTGGAACATTGAAGCACTTCAAAGAAGGCGATATTATTATGGATTATGGTAAGTATATCCATATGATGCCTATGGTGATCAATGGCACACTAAAGGTTCTAAAGAAGGACGAAACCGGTAAAGAGATCCTTTTATATTACCTTTCAAGCAACGAGAGTTGTTCTATGGCCTATAGTTGCTGTCTGGAAGCAAAAAAAAGCGAAGTGAAGGCAATTGCAGAAGAAGATGTTGATTTGATCGCAATACCGCATACCAAACTGGATGAATGGCTTTGCAAGTATCCGGGTTGGAAAAATTATATCATGCGCAGCTTTAACCTACGTTTTCTTGAACTATTGAAATCAATTGAAAGTATTGCATTCCATAAGTTAGACGACCGTTTAATTGCTTATCTTAAGGAAAAGCAGCGGCTCTCAGGCTCAAGTGTAATTCGGGCTTCACATTATTTGATCGCTGATGAATTGGCAACTTCCAGAGTTGTGATTTCGCGTTTACTCAAACAACTGGAGAATGACGGGAAAATTGTTCTTTATCGGAATGAAATCAAGCTGCTGAATGATTTTGATATGTGCTGAAAAACCACCCTGCAACGCTATTGTAACATTTGTAACCATCCCAGCCTGTCGTGCTTTTTATCTTTAACAAAAAATTAAAAAGATGAAAAAGAACATGGGAACAATAGACCGGGCACTGCGGGTTCTGGTCGCCATAACAATTGCTGTATTATTTTATGCAAATATTATTTCCGGTACGCTTGCAATAATTTTACTGGTCTTCGCTGCAATATTTATTTTAACCAGCTTTGTAAGCTTTTGTCCATTGTATTATCCGTTTAAAATCACAACAAGAAAAACCAGGACTGAATAGTGCCCTCGTATTGCAAACCAAAAGAATTCAGTGCCGGATCAAAATTTGACCGAAGCTCCAATTTCAAAAAAGAAGAGGCCGCTTTGTGTCGAAACCATCCCTTTAGTGATACTGGCCGGAAGCTTATTTTCTGCAAAGGCATAGGTTGGCGTAAAACTAAAAAGTACTGGACCTGTTTTGTATTCGATAGGAGCAGCAAATTCGAAATCCAGTAATTGAAATTTGGCCAGTTTGGCATCTTGGGCTGATAATAGTTTTTGGGCTTTGCCGGCTTTGGGTAATTTGTATTTTTTCAGCGTTAAAAACGCGGAATAAAAGTTCTGGGTTCCGGCATTAACCGTTGCAGTTGGCGAGATCAGGCCAATGTCGTCGCCGGCAAATATGCTTTCCTGAGCAAAGTCATGCGAGATGCCAAAATTGACCATCACATCACTGCCGAACCCTTGTTTTAATATATTATAATCGATACTAAGTGATGGGGTTATCACGTCGCTGATATCATAATCAATATTCGCATTGATCGTACTTCCAATAGAAGAGCCTATTTGCGTACTGGTAGCACTATAAAACAATTGAGTAAATGAAAGGCTCCCACTACAATTATTACCGATATCGTAATCATATCCGGCACTGATACTTCCTCCATCCAATTTATTTGTTTTTCGGTTTGGTACTATTTGCACATTGCCCGAAAAATAGATGCCATTTGCAAATGTATATTTCAAGTTTGGCTCGATGAGGGGAGTATTCACGGTGTCTGCTCGCCCTAGGTAAACTGAATTGTTTAAATAATTTAAACCAACTTTTAACGACGCTTTTTTAATGCTTTTAAAATCCCCCAGGGTATCTATTGCAGTTGTTTGGGAAAATGCAAACCGGCTGCACAATAAAAGGAAAAGCAATATTGAGGAGAAGTAAATTTTTTTGTTCATTGATCAATAATGGTTGGGTGACTATTAGTATAGAGTGAATTTGGATAAGTTCGAAAGAGGATCTTGTATTTTTACTAGCCTTTTGGGTAAAAATATAACAATCAGTATTAAGTTACTTGCCCACTAAACAATAACAGCCAGATAACTGGCTATTATTGTTTAACTAATGCTGAATGGGATAAATTTATCTCTTTCTTAGCACCAGCAATTGGAGATATTTTTATTAATGCTTGTGACTACCGTGATGAGAGCCGTTACTCTTTTTCATTTCTTTGATATCCGATTTCATGGCTTTTATATCAGCTTTGTCTGTAGTTACATCAGCCTTATCAGATTTGATATCAGCTTTATCAGTTTTTACAGTAGCCTTTGCAGTTTGCACTGCAGCTTTATCAGCAGGTATTACTGATTTGGAATCTTTATCTGTTTTAGCTGTAGCTAAAGTAGTTTTAGCCGATGCCAAAGTAGCTTTGTCAGTTTTTAAATTTGCCTTGTCGGTTTTAATATCAGCTTTGTCTGAAGCAACATCTTTTTTCTGCGATGCCAGGTCAGCTTTTGCTTTTGCAATGTCAGCTTTTGCGTCTTTTTTTGTTGTGGTTGGAGTAGTTTGTGCAAATGCTACTACTGAGCTTAATACTACGATAGAAAGGGTGATAAGTTTTTTCATGATTTTTAATTTTTTTGTTTTACGTTTTTGTTATTGTTTTAGTTATGACGGTTGAAATAATAAAGGGTTTAATCGTAAATGATATTTTTTAATAGCTATAAATAGTTTACAGCCTAAAAGAATATAAGTTCAAATCGGGTTTGCTTAGGTATTTATTATTGAAAATTGGCTATAATATTATGATAATTAAATCATTAGAGTTTGGCAGTTAAAGCGCCATATTATCGAGGTTTTAATTCTGAAAATAAAGCCTTATATCTGAAAAAAATTGAAAAATTAATTTGATAGCTGGTTGATCCTCGTGGTTATAGGTGAAAAAAAAATCGTAAAGAAAAGCTATTGTTTGTAATTTGTTCTATAAGAGAGCCATTGTATTTATTACAAAATATAACAGCAACAAAAAAGCCGCTCTGATTACTCAGAAGCGGCTTTTGTTTCGTCGGGGTGGCAGGATTCGAACCTGCGGCCTCCACATCCCAAATGTGGCGCGATACCGGGCTACGCTACACCCCGTCGGGGCTGCAAAAGTAAGCTTTTTAATTTTCTGCGCAAATCTTTTTTTAAAGAAGTTTTATTCAGGGCATATTTTTCAAAAATTAGGAGTTTTGGCTGGCAAAAACGCCGGCCAATTTTTTTTAAAGTCTTTATAAATTATTTGGCAGGTATTATTTAAGTTTTTTCTGCCCAAACCGTTCATCAAAAAATCCTATTTTTGCGTAACTTACAACAGCTTGTAATTGGCAGCATTTGACCTTAACAAACATACCCTATGAGTGCCGTATATAATAAGGAGATCGGAACCAAGCAGAAAGCTCTAACGATCAATCTCGATCCTAAGATCTATGGTTCATTTGCCGAAATTGGGGCAGGGCAGGATGTTGCAGCCAATTTTTTCAAAGCCGGTGCTTCTTCGGGTACTATCGCTAAAACCATGTCGGCTTATGACATGACTTTTTCTGATGCCATATACGGCGCATTACAGGTGCGCCGTTATGTGAGTGAGGCTCGGCTGATATCGATGCTTGATCACGAATACGGCCTTTTGATTGAGCGCCTTTCAGCATTGCGGGGTGATACTACCACCTTTTTTGCCTTTTCAAATACCATGGCCGCCCTAAATTATCATAAAACCAATGAGGGACACGGCTGGATGGGTGTAAGATACCAGTTAACACCAAACGGTGGTTTTAACGACGTTGTATTACACGTAAAGCTTTTAGATAATGATAATAACCTGCAACAGCAGGCTGTAGGTATTTTGGGTGTGAACCTCATGTATGCTTGTTTCTATTATCATGATGCGCCATCTATATTCATTCAATCGCTGCTGGATGACCTTTCAACCGACCGTATCCAGATCGATATGATCCGCTTTGAAGGGCCCGATTTTACCAAAGTAGATAACCGTTTAATGAGTTTGCATCTGGTTAAATATGGCTTCTCTGATGCTGCTGTATTTGGTCCGGATGGTAAAAACCTGCAGCCTTCTGAAGTATTGTATAAAAAGAATATCGTGGTGCTGCGTGGTCGGTTCCGTCCCCTGGTCAATGTTCACCTGGATATGCTGAATACCGGGGTCAAGCAGTTTTTACAGGAGCCTGATGTTGATAAGAATAACGTGATCGTGGTCGCCGAGCTCACCCTGCAGGCTTTGACGGAAAGAAATGCTGCGCAAACTGCCGAGATCAACGAGAAAGACTTCCTAGATCGGGTTGACATACTCTGTTCTCTGGGGCAAACGGTATTGATCTCGAATTTTCATGAGTATTATAAATTGGTAGCCTTCCTGTCAAAGATCACCAAACTGAAAATGGGGGTTGTACTTGGCTATCCAAACCTTGAATATATATTTGCTGAAGAGCATTACCAGGATTTGCCAGGCGGCATTCTCGAGTCCTTTGCAACGCTGTTCAGCAGAAATGTTAAACTGTATATTTACCCTACTTTCAGAGACGGTATCATCATGAACTGTCTGCGTTTTTACCCGCCACAGCACCTCATAGACCTTTACCGTTACCTGATCTCCAATAATAAGATAGAGGATATCAGTCACTATAACGAAAAGAACCTTCACGTACATACGGATAAAGTGTTGAGCCAGATCAGCAGTGGTTCGTCGGTATGGGAAGAGTTTGTGCCGGCTGATGTTGCTGCGGTGATCAAAGAAAGAAAGCTTTTCGGTTATCCGGGTGTTGTCGAAGAAGGAAAAGCGGCAACCAGCGACGATTCTGCAATGATCGCCGGGAACGTTTGATCGGTTTTATTGTTACAGAGAGGGGCTGTCTCCGGTTTTTATATCTGAATTTTCCCGTTCCGCCTCATGCCATGCTTTGGCCTGGGCTATATCATATTCCAGTTCTGGATCGATGTTTTGCAATTCAACTTTACGGGCTTTTTCCATCAACAATTCGTGGTTTTCGCGCAGCCAGTTCAGTTTCTTTTTACCATAGGAAAACCGGGTTAAAAGCACAAACAAAACAGGCACTATAAATATCGACAGGGATACCGATGCGATCATACCACCAAGTACCGTAACGCCTATGGTATTCCTCGACGCTGCACCGGCACCGGTTGCAAGGCATAGTGGTAACACACCCAGAATAAAGGCCATAGAGGTCATGATAATAGGCCGCAGGCGCAACTTGACTGCCTCCAGTGTCGACTTGATCAATTCTTCGCCTCTGTCAACACGTATCTTTGCAAATTCAACGATCAGGATCGCATTTTTAGCCGACAGCCCTATCAGGGTGATCAACCCGATCTGCGCATAAACATTGTTGGTAAGTGGCGGTATCATGTAGAGCGCCAGGATTGCTCCAAATGCACTGATCGGCACGGCCAGCATTACCGAAAAAGGGACCGACCAGCTTTCATAAAGCGCAGCCAGGAACAGGAACACAAAGGTGATGGATAGTATGAATATATAGACGGTTGTTGAGCCCGCTTTTATCTCTTCATAACTCAATCCCGAAAACTCAATGGTATAGCCCCTTGGCAATACCTTAGCCGCTACCTGTCTTAAGGCTTCCAAACTTTGCCCGCTGCTGTAACCCTCAGGTATAGCACCATCAACTTCAGCCGAGCGGAATATATTGAAGTGTGTGATCAGCGGTGCTGCGGCAGTTGGTTTATAGTGAATAAGCGTACTTAGAGGCAGCATCTGGCCTGCCTGGTTGCGGACATAGTACTTGTCCATATTTGAGATCAATGCACGGAAATTGGTGTCGGCTTGTGCCACAACATGGTATGTTCTGCGATATAGCGTAAAATTATTAACGAACATGCTGCCCATATAGGCCTGCATGGTAGAAAAAACATCGCCGATATTCACACCCAGTTTCTGGCATTTTTCCCGGTCAACAGTCAAATCATAACTCGGCGTATGTGCCGAATAATAGCTGAATGCTGTCGACGTTGCTGGTATTTTCTGTGCTGCTGCTACAAATTTGTGCACAGCTTTTTCAAAAGCATGAATGTCATCGGTAGAATTACCTTCTTCAATTTGGGCACTATAACCGGCCGCCAGTCCTATCCCGCGAATAGGTGGAGGCTGTATAACTACGATATTGGCATTTTTTATGCCGGCTTTGGCAAAACGCAACTTCAGAGCGGCTGCCAGCCCTTCAATTTTTGTTTCCTTGCTTGTGCGTTCATCCCAGGGTTTTAACATTAAAAACATCGAACCTGCGTTTGAATTGGCCCCACCGTTAAGGATGTTAAAACCCGAGGAAGCTGCAAAGTGCGCAACACCGGGTGTGGCATCTACAATTTTCATCAGTTTTTTTAGCAGAGTAACCGACTGCGTTGTTGATGTTGCATCGGGTAACTGGTAGGTAACAAAAAGGCGACCACCATCTTCATTCGGTACAAATCCTGAAGGTTTGATCCTGAACAAGCCGTAAGTGCCAATGCATATGCAGATCAGCAGGATAATAATATATCGGGCACCTTTAATACTTTTTTGTACACCATTGGTATACCGGTGTGTAAGCTTTTCGAAAATGCGGTTAAAGTGTTCAAAAAACCAATCGAGCCATTTAAAGTTTTTACTTTCATGATGACTTGGTTTAAGTAGTAACGTACACAGCGCAGGCGTGAGTGACAAGGCTACAAATGCCGAAATAATAACAGATATGGCAATAGTTATCGCAAACTGCTGGTATAACCGGCCCACAATTCCAGGTATAAATCCTACCGGTACAAATACTGAAGCCAGTATGAGCGCAATGGCTACCACAGGTGCCGAAATTTCTTTCATGGCATGATAGGTAGCCTCTTTGGCCGACATGTGCTTATCGTCTATATAATGTTGAACCGCTTCAACCACAATAATGGCGTCATCAACTACAATACCAATGGCCAATACAAAACCAAACATGGTAAGCGTAGTGATGGTAAACCCTAAAGGGATAAACAGGCAGAAGGTGCCAAGTATAGAAACTGGTATAGCCAGTATGGGAATGATGGTAGAGCGCCAGTTTTGGAGGAAAAGGAATACCACAATAGCTACCAGTGCCAATGCCTTGAGCAGTGTACCGATAACTTCTTTCATCGAAACTTTAATGATCGTGATCGACTCAAAAGGTATCAGGTAGTCAACGTCGGATGGGAATGATTTTTTGAGTTTGGCCAGTTCTTTATAAATGTTTTCGGCGGTCTGTAAGGCATTGCTGCCGGGCGACTGAAATATTCTGATCGTTGAGCAGCTATGTCCGTCAACAAAACTATTGCTTGAATAGGAAAACTTACCTAATTCAACCCTGGCCACGTCCTTCAGATATACGATCTTACCTGTGTTTGGTATCGTTTTAACGATCATCTTTTCATAATCGCCTGCCTTATTCAGCATCCCATTTACTAATATACCGGTTTCATAGGTCTGGTTCGAAGCCTGTGGCGGTGCGCCAACTGATCCGGCCGCTACATATACGTTTTGTGAACTTAGCGCACTGATCACCTCCGATGGGGTAAGGCTGTAAGAAGCCATTTTTTCGGGATTCATCCAGATACGCATACTGAAATTATCGCTCCAGGCACCGGCATCACCTACACCAGGTACACGCAATAGTGCATCGAGTATAAAAGTATTGGTATAGTTATCCAGAAAGGTAATATCATGTGTTCCTTTTGGCGAGTAGATGGACACCAGCATCAATTGATCGGGATTGCTGGCCCTTACACTTAAACCAAGTTTACTTACAACTGCAGGTAATATTGGCGCAGCAATACTTACCCTGTTTTGCACATTAAGTGCAGCGATATGTACATTGGTGCCAATATTAAAAGTTACCCGGATGCCCACACCTCCGCTATTGGTGCTTGTGCTTTGCATATACTCCATTCCGGGTGTGCCATTTACCTGCTCTTCAATAGGGGTGGCTACGGTTTGTTCAACAGTTTCAGCATCCGCACCGGTGTAAGAGCCGTTGATGGAAACACTTGGTGGCGATATATTAGGGTATTGATCTACCGCCAGGTTAAACATGCAAATCAATCCCGACAATACCAGAACAAGTGATATAACGATAGCTGTTACCGGCCTTTTTATGAAAGTATTGGCAATCATCCCTATGCTAGATTATTAAGCTGGCGCGACTTTTCTATTTCAAATTCCAATTCAGGGTCAATGTTTTGCTGCTCAACCTTTTGGGCTTTTTCCATCAGTTCAAGATGGTGCTTTTTCAGATCATCCAGTTTGGCTTTGCCATAACTTAGTTTAGTGATGAGCACAAAAAGAACCGGTACAATAAAGATGGCGAGGGTTGAAGCCGCAAGCATACCTCCAAGCACCGTGATGCCAATGGTTTGGCGTGCTACAGCACCGGCACCCGAAGCAAATACCAATGGCAATACACCGAGTATAAAGGCGAGCGAGGTCATTACAATGGGGCGCAGGCGTAGTTTTACGGCATCCAACGTAGATTGTAACAGATCCTCACCGCGATCCACCCTGATCTTGGCAAACTCCACGATAAGGATGGCGTTCTTTGCTGCCAGCCCGATCAGTGTTACCAGGCCTATCTGTGCATAAACATTATCTGTCAGTTTAGGCAACAGTGCTAATCCCAATATCGCACCAAAGGCGCCAACCGGAACCGCAAATAGCACCGAAAATGGTACCGACCAGCTTTCATACAATGCTGCCAGAAACAGGAACACAAAAGCGATGGAAAACAGGAAAATGTATATGGTTGTAGAACCTGCATTGATCTCCTCAAAACTTAAACCCGAGAATTCATAGGTGTATCCCTGTGGCAATACCCTTGCAGCAACGGCTTTAAGGCTATCTATCGCCTCGGTATTACTATGCCCGGGCTTCGATATGCCGTCGATCTCTGCCGAACGGAAAATATTAAAATGCGATATCAATGGCGCAGCCTCCGTAGGTTTGTAACTGATGACGGTACCCAGTGGAACCATATTGCCTGCCTGATTTCGAACATAATATTTATCCATATCAGAAATCAGCTTCCGGTAGGCGGTATCTGCCTGCACCACTACGTGAAAAGTGCGGTTATAGGTAGTAAAATCGTTGATGTACAAACTGCCCATATAGGCTTGTATCGTGGTAAACACATCAGATACATTGATGCCGAGCTTTTCACATTTATCCCTGTCGACAGTCAGGTTGTAATTGGGCGTATGAGCCGAATAAAAGCTGAACGCATTGGTAATTGCCGGGTTTTTATTGGCTTCGGCAATAAAGCGGTCAACTACATTTTCAAAAGCATGTACATCATCGTTGGTACTCCGTTGTTCAAGCTGTAAACTAAAGCCAACGGTAGCGCCTATACCCGGTAGCGGCGATGGTTGGATCACCTCTACGTTGGCGTTTTTTATGCCGGCATCAGCAATCCTTTTCTGCAACACACTGATAATGCCCGGCACCTGTTCATTTTCATTGTTGCGGTCGTCCCAGGGTGCCAGCTGGCAATAAATGGTTCCGTTATTAGAGTTGGAAGCATTAGTAACCACGTTGAGGCCTGATAATGCTGCAAAATGTGCCACACCTGGCGTAGATCCTACAACTTTCATCAGCTTGTTCATGATCTCAACCGACTGTGCAGTAGAAGATGCCGGAGGCAGCTGATAGGTAACATACAGGTTGCCGTCGTCTTCAGACGGTATAAAGCCCGAGGGTTTTTGCTGAAAAAGGAAATAGGCCCCGGCGCAAATACAAACCAATAGAATAATAATAAATTTTGATGCTTTGATTGATCGGCGCACACCTTCGGTATAGTGCTCGGTTATCTTGTCGAACCATTTGTTGAAACGGAAGAACAGTTTATCCAATCCCTTTGCTTCTTTGTTGATGGTACTTGGTTTAAGCAGAAGCGTACACAATGCTGGCGTCAGCGAAAGGGCTATAAATGCAGAAATCATCACAGAAATCGCAATAGTAATCGCAAACTGCTGGTATAAACGCCCCACAATACCCGGAATAAATCCAACGGGAACAAAAACTGCTGCCAGGATCAACGCAATGGCAATTACCGGCGCCGATATATCGCGCATGGCCATATAGGTAGCTTCCTTCGGCGACATACCTTTTTCGTCGATATAATGTTGTACTGCTTCTACCACAATGATAGCATCATCAACAACAATACCTATAGCAAGCACAAAGCCAAACATGGTAAGCGTATTGATGGTAAAGCCCAGCGGGATAAAGAAACAAAAGGTGCCAAAAATAGAAACGGGTATGGCTAATACCGGTATCAATGTCGACCTTAAATTCTGGAGGAATAACAAAACTACTACGGCAACCAATGCCAGGGTTTTCAATAGCGTTCCTACCACATCGCTCATGGAAACTTTAACTACCGTTACCGATTCAAAGGGTACACTATATTCCACATCGGCCGGGAAAGTCTGTTTTAGTTTAGCCAGTGCTGCGTAAACACCTTTGGCTGTCTCGAGCGCATTACTTCCCGGTGCCTGATAAATTTGCAGGTACGACGCCCTTTTGCCATCGACAAATGAATTGCTGGAGAACGTAAATTTTCCCAGCTCAACCCGGGCAACATCTTTCAGATAAACCAACTCGCGGGTTGTGGGTACGCTTTTTACAACGATATTTTCAAATTCGGATACTTTACTTAAACGGCCGTTAACCAGGATGCCAAGTTCATAGGTTTGGTTAGATGCCTGGGGAGGCACGCCTGCTGTTCCCGCCGCAACCTGCACATTTTGGGAGTTTAGGGCACTGATCACATCAGCAGGTGTAAGTTTATAGGCAGCCATTTTTTCCGGGTTCATCCAGATACGCATGCTGAAATCATCCGTAAAACGGTTGATACTGCCTACGCCCGGCACCCGCAATAAGGCATCCTGAATAAAGATATTGGTAAAGTTGTCGAGAAAAGTGATCTTATGGCTGCCTTTTGGCGAATAGATCGCCACCATCATTAACATGCTGGGATTCAATGCCCTTACGGTCAGCCCAAGCCGACTTACAACAGCCGGTAAAAGTGGAGTGGCAATACTTACCCGGTTTTGTACGTCGAGCGCGGCAACATCAATATTGGTACCAACCTTAAACGTTACGTTCATGGTCATCAGCCCGTTATTGGTGCTGTTGCTTTGCATGTATTCCATTCCTGGAGTACCGTTTACCTGCTGCTCAACCGGGGTGGCAACGGTTTGCTCTACGGTTTGCGCATCAGCGCCCGTAAATTGCCCGTTAACCTGTACTATAGGCGGGGTAATGTCAGGGTACTGGTCAACCGGTAAATTGAAAATACAAATCACACCGGTGATCACCAGTACTATCGAGATCACAATTGCTGTAACCGGTCTTTTTATAAACGTATTAGCGATCATGCTTTAGTGTCTTGTGAAAAAACAACCCGGAAATATTGTTCCGGACAACTATATCCGTACTATTTCCCGCCACGGCCACCTGCTGCGGGCAACTTGTTCGAAGTGGTGATCGGTACGCCTTCGTGCAAAGCCTGCACACCATCAACCACTATCCTGTCGCCAACTTTTATGCCGCTTTTAATTATAATATTCCCGCCAATGGTTTGTCCCACTACCACTTTTTTCTGCGATGCAACCAAAGTTTTTTTACCCGGCAAGCCCTTGCTACTGTCCTCTTTGGTAGTAATGACGGAATCTTTTGCAGTAAACACAAAATATTCGCCCATTTGTTCAACAACAGCTTTCCCGGGCAATACCAGCTGCGGCGCGGTATCCTGGTTATGTACCCTTACTACGCAGCTCATTCCGGCCCTTAAAAAATAGTCGGGATTAGGGAATACCAGGCGGATGGTGATCGAGCCGGTCTGCGGGTCAACTGCCCTGTCAATCACCGATATTTTTCCCGTATGCGGATAAAGGGTATTGTCGGGCAATAAAATTGTAAATAAAGAATCAACCTTGTCGGCCTTGCTTTTTGCCAGTTTTTCAAAGCGCGGCAATTGCTTCTCATTGATCACAAAGTCAACGGCTATGGGATCATCTGTCGATATCGTATTCAACACCGTAGATCCTGGCGTAACAAAGTTTCCGGTTTTTACCTGGCTCAGGCCAATGGTGCCGTCAAATGGTGCTGTTATAATGGCGTAGGCTAAACTGGCCCTTGCCGACTTTACGGCCTCGTCGGCTGCTTTAACCTGGTTTTTGGCATTTTGAAGGGCGATCACGGCGTGGTCATACAATTGTTTTGCTACAGCATTATAGCTGTTCAGATACTCATATCGATCTGCGTCCTGCTGCGCCTGAGTTAGGTTGCCATCTGCTACTTTCAGGTTTGCAACTGCGGCATCGTAATTGGCCTGATAGATCCGACGATCGATCTCGTAAAGTTTTTCGCCTTTTTTAACATGTGAACCTTCTTTAAAATAGATCCCGGTAATGTAACCCTGTACCTGTGCCAGCAAATTTACCTGACTCAGTGCCGTGGTTGTAGCCGGGTAATTATCAAAATAACTAACCGCCTTAGGGCTTATCTTTAATAAATTCACAGGCACAATAACAGTGGCTGGTGCCGGCTTTTTTGTGCATGCCGCCAGGGCAACAAAACTTGCTATGGTGATATATCTCAAAACTTGGTTCATCGATGTAGGCTTATTGCTAAAGTTGCTCATCAGTAAGAAATTGTGCCCATTGATCTTTCCAGGTCGATCTTACTCGATAATACCTGGAATAAGGCGTTTATATAATTAATTTCAGATGTTATCAGGTTCGATTCGGCTGTTATTACATTCAGGTATGCAACAATCCCTTCTTTGTATTGCAGGGTAACTACAAAATATACCCGTTTGGCCAGGTTTACGTTATTACGTAATTGTGCCAGGTTGTAAAGGTTGCTTTTATAGTTAGCTAAAGCCGATGTGTATTCGGTATTGATCTGCGATCTCAATGCAAATTCATCCTGATTTAAAACATCCTCTTCCAATTTGGATCTTTTAACATTGTTGACTCTGGAGAAGCCTGTAAATATGGGGATGTTTAAGGATAGCCCTAATAGTGAACTCGGATACCCGGTATTGAACAGCGTTGACAGACTATTGCTACCAAATCCGTAATTATAATTGAAGAATGCCGACACAGTTGGCAAGTAAGCCATACGGTAATAATTGGTTTGCAGATGTTGTAGCTGCTTTTGGGTTGAAAGCACCTGCATTTCTACACGTTTTTCGTATTGTAGTTGCTGCGTTGTATCGATCGATATCTGGCGCATCATCTCAACCGTATCGAACTTCACATTGAACTGACTGTCTGGCGCAAAACCGATGACCTGTTTTAGTGCTGCGTATTGCGGTACCACATTCTCTCTGGCTTGTTTTAATTGCGCCAGCGAATTATTAAGCGTTATGGTAGCCTCTTCATAATCAGTTTCATCAACTATACCACCCTTGTATTGGCGGTAGGTATCACGTACATTTTTACCAAGGCGTGCTGTATCTTCCTTTAAAACGTCAATTTGTTCCAGTGTTAGCAACAGGGCATAAAAGGTTTTGCTGGTATTAGCTACCAAACCTATCCGGGTACTGTCTGTAACCTGCTGCGATTGTTTCATGTACAACGGTGCGCTTTTCGATGCGTAAGACAGGGCCGGGTTGAAAATATTTTGTGTGGCCGATAGTTGTGGCACAAAGCTATTTGAATGCCCTCCCGAGCCACTGGTAGTTGTACTGCTCCCCGTCGAATTTGTTGAACTCAGACTTGATTGTTTAAAGTAATGTACCAGATTTCCCGAAGCGTTTACCTGAGGTAATAGCCCGGAAAGATTAATATCATTGGTGGTTTTGGTAATGGATTCGCCAAGCTGTGCCCTTTTATAAGCTGGCTGATGATGTAAGGCATATTCGATACATTGCGATAAACTCAGCGTTCTGAATTTTGCGCTGTCATTCTTTTGTGCATGGGCCAGGTTTGACCCTAAAACCTGAACTATAATAAAAACTGCGATCAGTATACCTTGTCGCCACGTGGTTTGGATCTGCAAGTTTAGGTAGTTATAAAAAAAAAATGCTTTCATAGAATAAATTCCGGCATAACGCTGAAACTGACAGTTTACTTGCCGTGGAAATATTTTGTAAAACTGGAAAATTCAGTCAATAAGTAATAGTAACAATGTTGTTAGGCACATTGTTTATAGCTGGCTAACAATATTGTTACAAGTTACAAAATAGGAAAATTGTTCCAAAAATTTAGATGAACTAATAGCTCATCAGGCTATATGCACGTCCTCCAAAACCTTGCCGCTTTCGCATTTAATGATGCGTGAAGGGAAAGTTCGGATGATGTGGTAATCGTGGGTCGCAATAAGTATAGCAGTACCTGAAGACTGACTGATCTGTTTAAGCAATAATACGATCTCTTCGGAAGTATCGGGGTCAAGGTTACCAGTTGGCTCGTCGGCCAGAATGATTTCGGGGTCGTTGATCAGTGCACGGGCAATCACCACGCGCTGTTGCTCACCACCTGATAATTCGTGGGGCATTTTTTTAAGTTTTGAACGAAGACCTACTTTTTCGAGTACGTCTAAAGTCCTTTCGGCTATTAACTTTTTGTCTTTCCAGCCTGTAGCTTTCATTACAAATTCAAGATTCTGCTCAACTGTCCGGTCGGTCAAAAGCTGGAAATCCTGAAATACGATGCCCAGTTTGCGGCGAAGAAAAGGGATATCTTTTGCAGTAAGGTTGTTCAATTGGTACCCGCAAACGTCGCCATTCCCCGAACCAATGGCCAGGTCGCCATAAATCACTTTCAGCAAACTGCTTTTGCCGGAACCTGTCTGGCCGATCAGCCAAACAAAATCGCCTTTATCAATATGCAGGTCTACCTGTGAAAGAACCAGGTGCTTTTGCTGAAAAATATCTACGCCGCTAAGTTTTATAATTGAATTTCCGACCATTTTAAATCTCTAATTTAAGGATCTGTCCAAAGGGAAGATCTTTGACAATATTCATAATATATTCGGTTTTTGCCCCCAAACCAACCTTGTCCAACGACTTTTCAGGCCTGTCAACTCTGAAATAAGCCAGCAAGGTAAATTTATCGTCGCGCAGCTGTACGTAATCCGGTATTTTGGCAACGCCCTTTACTTTGATGATATACATGTTGAGGTTAAAGGTGAAAGCTAAAAGGGCAAAGTTACAAAGGACTACCTTTCGCCTTTCACCTTTTCCCTTTTCCCTTGTGCCAAAGGTATCGTTATTTTAAAGCTTTGTCAAGAAATCCATTGTATCTACACCATCGGCATAATCCCATAATGCAGGATGCTGGCTTTGCCCGAAATCTACAAGCTGACTGCTGACCTGTAAAGCTGCATTGCCCACAATGCATTGTATTTGATCCGATAACTTTGACAGGCTATCATTTAACGAAGTCAGACTGTCATAATACTCATAAAACAACACAGCCAGAGGTGAGATCAGCCCGGTATCCTCTTTTACCAGCAAAAAGCCATTGTCCAGATGGTCGTTACGGTTAACCAGGTAGATCGATTTGTTATAGTCATAGTTATTATTGTATTTGTGATGATCAATGATGGTATGATAAGGCTCGATAGCTTCAAAAAATGTAGCCATCCGGTAGCCTGCGGGTACATAGATCTTCGATACATTTCGGCATCCCAATCCAAAAAAATTAAAAATATCCTTACCCAGCTGAAACAGTTGTTCATTACTTTCATTGCCGGTCAATACCGCTAAACTGTTCCTGTTCCGGCGGATGATATGCGGTACTTTACTGAAATAATAATCAAAATATCTGGACGAATTATTGCTGCCGGTTGCGATAACTGCATCAAAACCTTCCAATCGTTCAACAAAAGTAAACTGGTCGGCAAATGCCGGTTCTATCAGCAGCAGGCGCCGCAAGACTTCTTTGATCAGTCGACCGTCTTGTGATGAAGCTTTGATCAGAGCATGGTTGCCGCTCACCAGCACGCTTAAAACGTCATGAAAGCCAACAAGCGGGATATTTCCAGCTAAAATCAGTCCGACTTTTTTTGACTGTTTACTGTTTTCGCCGGGATATTTAGCTAACCATGCATGCAGACTGGTGCTATTCAGCATTTCACCGATGGATCTTACTGCTAAATCAACATTTTCGGGGGTAAACCAGGCGTTATAAAAATGTTCATCCTGAATCAACGCGCTAAGCGACTCATCAGGCGATTTTAACTGATTACCCAGGGCAGAAAATACATCGACCAGGTACTTGGTTTCAAATTTTGACATATAAATGGTATGGGTTTAAACCCCAAAAGTGATTTTTTGTTATATTTGCGTGCCTTTTCAGCGAGGCAAAGGTAATTGTAGATTATAAGATTTTAGAAAATATGGCGATTAAAATCACCGACGAATGTATTAACTGTGGGGCTTGCGAACCTGAATGCCCAAATAATGCTATTTATGATGCGGGTGCGGCATGGCGGTTTTCGGATGGAACCGGATTAAAGGGTTTGATAGATTTTGGCGATGGCAATACTTTAAATGCGGAAGAAGCACAAGCAGCGCTGTCTGACGATATCTATTACATAGTTCCGGATAAATGTACAGAGTGCGTTGGTTTTCATGATGAGCCACAATGTGCGGCAGTTTGCCCTGTTGACTGCTGCGTTGATGATGAAGATGTACGTGAATCAAAGGAAGAATTATTGGCAAAGAAAGAGTGGCTACACCTTAACGAATAAAATTGTTACAGTTTAACTGATAGGGGGATATAATAATTATTATATCCCCCTATTTTTTTAATCATTTTTTTAACTTATAGTTGCACCCTGATACCCCAGCGAACTTATGCCAAAAAATGGAATACGGTATATGTAATTTAGCAGTAATACCCCTACGGGCCGAACCCAGCGACAAAAGCGAGCAGGTATCTCAGCTATTATTCGGGGAAGCTTTCGAAATTCTTGAATGGAAAGACCGGTGGGTTAAGATCATTACCGATTTCGACAACTACGAAGGCTGGATAGGCAGGTTGCAGTTTGCCATGCTGGGGCATTTGGCCTACCGAAGCTTTAAATTGGTTTCGCCTCCGATTACTTATCGTGCCGTTACTCAGGCCTGGAAAAAGCCAGATAATAGTGTGCTTTATTTACCAGTTGCCAGTTCACTGGTATTTTTAAAAGGCACAACCTGCCATATTAATAACGAAAAATTTGAGATCATAGGCGAAATTGGTGAGACCGAACCCATCGAAATTACCGCAAAATCATTTTTAAATACGCCTTATCTGTGGGGCGGCAGAACACATTATGGTATCGACTGCTCAGGCTTTACGCAGGCAGTCTTCCGCCTGCAGGGCTTTAATTTACGACGTGATGCATGGATGCAGGCCGAGCAGGGCCAAACGGTTGATTCGCTGGCCGATGCGCGATTGGGTGATCTGGCGTTCTTTAACAATCAGGAAGGAAAGATCATGCATGTTGGTATCTTGCTGAATAATTCGCAGATCATTCATGCCTCAGGTAGGGTTAAGATAGATCCCATCGACACGGAAGGCATTTTTTCCGAAGAACAGCAACGGTATACCCATAAATTGCACATTATAAAGCGCTATTCGATCAATCGGTAATCAATCAAATTTTATTTTCCAGGTGATAATTCTCCGGTCGTCTCCTGTAGAAATCAGATGATCGCCGTCCCATACCAGTTTGTTGACAGATAACTTGTGGGCATCATAGCCTTTTTCCCGGTTGATGGTTTTATGCAGCTTAAAATCGTCGGCACTCCATATTTTTATGCTCTTGTCCATGCTTGCGGTTGCGAACCAGGGTTTGCTGGGATGAAAACTGATATGGTTTATTGCAAACAAGTGGGCCGGAATACTATTTATAAGTTCGAAGGATAAGGCGTCCCAAATCTTTATTTGCGCATCGCGTGCGCCCGAAACCAGGTATTTACCATCCGGGGAGTACTCAACTGAAAACACCGGCATAGTATGGCCAATCAGCGTATTGATCAGGCTATAATCAATAAGATCGTATATTTTTACTGAATTATCGCGGCATCCAAATGCCACCCGTGTTTGGTCGGGTGAAATGGAAATGCTTCTGATGGTATCGTCAGACACTTTAACGGAATATAAAATTTCAAACGTGTCCAGGCTCCAAACTGATATGGTGCCATCTTCGGACGCAGCCAGGAATTCTTTTTTGTTTGGAATAGACTTGATATCGAATACAGCCGACTGATGTTGCTTTAATGTTTTAACTATTTTTTGTTCGATGAAGTCGAAAATCAGGATAAGGCCATTACGCAATCCAGCTAATAGAATAGGGTAATTTGCAGGACCATGTATCGCATAAATTGAGGCAGAAACGGGCATCAACACCTTCATGAACTCATTGCGTTCCAGGCTCCATTCTACCAAGCCTTTGTCGTTACCGCCGCTAAACAAAATACCCGGCAGTTGCGAAAGCTCCAGTGTAAATATCGGATTAGCGTGGCCTGTCAGTTCGGCTATTTTTTCTGCAATGATCATTTTAGTCGATGGTCAATAGACCATAGACCATAGTTTGAGTCGTGCTTCGATTGAGCTATCGACTATGGACTATCGACTATGGACTTCAGACTTATTTATGTCTCTGTTCTAAATTCTTCGCAATGGTCTCCAAACTCAAGCCTTTTTCGCGGAGCAAAACAATGAGGTGGAAAACCAGGTCAGACGCTTCATCGATCAGTTCCTGTTCGGATTGGGCCAGGGCAGCGATCACCGTTTCTACTCCTTCTTCGCCTACCTTTTGCGCAATTTTATTCAGTCCTTTTTCACGAAGTTTATTGACGTAAGAGCCTTCTTTTGGGTTTTCAAAGCGGTCGTTGACAATCTGCTCCAATTGCAGGATGAAGTTTTGGTTGTATTCGGTGTTAAAACAGTTTCTTGCACCCGTATGGCAGGTTGGGCCATCAGCACTTGCTTTGATGAGCAGGGTATCGTGGTCGCAATCTTCCTGTATGCTTTTTACATGAAGGAAGTTATTGCTGGTTTCGCCTTTGGTCCATAAACGGTTTTTACTTCGCGAAAAAAAGGTAACAATCTTTTCAGCTACTGTTTTATCGTAAGCCTCCCGGTTCATATAGCCCAGCATCAAAACTTCAAGCGTATGTTCGTCCTGTATTATTACCGGTACTAATCCGTCTCCTTTGTTGAAATCGATATTCATTATGATTCGTTAATGCTGGTCAGGGTCTTTGCTCAAACAAATAACTGCCGCTTTTTTTAATTAAATATTTGCCTTACCGCTACCTGGTGCCGGCCTAAGATGGCCTTCAGATCGGGAATCAATATTTCTCCGTAGTGGAATACTGAAGCTGCCAGTGCCGCATCCACATTTGTTTTTTCAAATACATCTACAAAATGCTGTACCGAACCTGCACCGCCTGAAGCAATTACCGGTATATGTACCGCATCATTTACGCGTTTCAGAAACACATTATCAAACCCCCCTTTAGTGCCATCGTGGTCCATAGAGGTAAGTAATATTTCACCTGCGCCGCGTCGCTCTGCCTCCAGTATCCATTCGAAAGTATCTTTTTCAGTTGCTATTCGCCCTCCGTTCAAATGTACCAGGTTCTGATCGCCCACGCGCCGTGTATCCACCGCCACAATCACAAACTGTACTCCAAAAGCCTTTGCCAGCTCATCGATCAAGGCCGGGTTACGTACTGCGGCAGAGTTGATGGATATCTTATCAGCGCCAGCATTTAGCAAGGCATCCGCATCCGCAATTTCGTTGATTCCGCCACCAATGGTAAAAGGGATATTGATCTGCCTTGCAACAGATTTTACCAGCTCCACCATCGTTTTCCGACGCTCATGCGTGGCGGTTATATCCAGGAAAACCAATTCGTCGGCACCTTGTTGCGAGTAGTTCCAGGCCAGCTCAACCGGGTCGCCTGCATCACGCAGGTCTACAAAGTTGACACCTTTTACGGTGCGGCCATCTTTTACATCTAAACAGGGTATAATTCTCTTAGTTAACACTTTTGCTTTAAATTGAAATGAGCGACTGTAAGTTCCAGTTTTTAATTTCTTCGATGCTGATCTTGCCTTCGTAAATGGCCTTACCAACGACGCAGGATTCAACTTTGATTTTGTTCAATTGGGCGATATCATCCATAGAGCTTACACCTCCCGAAGCTATCAATTTGATGAATGGCGAATGATCCAATAATTTCTGATAAAGTTCAATGCCTGCACCACCCAATTTGCCATCTTTGTTGATGTCCGTACACAAAAACCTGAAGAAACCCAGTTGAAGGCAGCGGTCAACATAGTCCATGAGTTTTATCGGCGAACTTTCCATCCAGCCCGAATATTTGATCACTTCATCCAAAACGTCAATTGCTACGATCACATGGTCGGCGCATTTGTCTTTGCCACAAATTTCCTGCGCCAGGCTGGGTAAAAAATCAGGATTCGTCAGCGCCTGTGTGCCTACAATAACCCGGTATACACCGGCAGCGATCAGTTCTTTTACTTTTTCGATACTACGCACACCGCCACCGTATTGCACCTTCATGTCAGTTTTGCTGATTACATCAAACAGATATTGCTGGTTGCTGAAATCGTTTTTTGCACCGTTGAGGTCTATGATATGAATCATTTCTGTGCCGTATGATTTGTATTGCCCGATCATATCCTCGAGCGTAACGTCATAGGAGGTAACCTGTTCGTAATCGCCTTCGCGCAGCCGTACAACCTTTTTATCTAAAATATCTATTGCGGGAATGATATACATGTTCTGTTAAATATTAGAAAAGTTAGTGAGGAGTTGTTCACCGTATTTACCCGATTTTTCGGGGTGGAATTGTACGGCGTAAAAATTATCTTTCCAGATAGAAGCCGAAAACTTTGTACTATAGTCAGTTGAAGCCAAAGTATATGCCGGGTTAAACTCAATAAAGTATGAATGTACAAAGTAAAAGTGTGAACCGTTGGGAATATTTGCAAATAAGGGATTTGTAATTTCCTGATTCACGCGATTCCAGCCAGTATGGGGCACTTTATATACGGCGCTATCCGTAAATCTTTTGGTTTGTATCGGGAAGATATCCAGCATTTCGGCATCGCCTTCTTCGGAATGTGCGGTCAGGAGTTGCATGCCTACACAAATGCCCAGCGTTGGTTTTTGCAGCGATTTGATCCTGTCCACCAAACCGCTCTGCTGTAACTTGTGCATTGCCGCACCGGCATGCCCGACACCGGGAATAATGAAGCGATCGAACTGCTCAAAATCAGCCTCATTATACACCATGCCATAGGCTATGCCGAGCCGCTCTAAAGCTGCTGTCAGGCTGAAAATATTACCGGCTCCGTATCGTATGATTCCTATCATCTTTTTGAGTTGCAGTAGCAGGGGCAGTAGCAGTTTTTAGTATGCATCCGACTGCAACTTCTACCGCCACTGCTACTTTATAACACGCCTTTTGTTGATGGTAAAACCATCCTGTCCGCATCGCGCTTGACCGCCATTTTTATCGCTTTAGCAAAAGCCTTAAATATCGCTTCTATCTTATGATGCTCGTTTTGACCCTCTGCCTTGATGTTCAAATTTGAGCGGGAAGCATCAGAGAACGATTTAAAGAAATGGAAAAACATTTCCGTTGGCATTTCGCCAATTTTTTCGCGTTTAAAATCTGCATCCCATACGATCCAGTTCCGTCCGCCGAAATCGATTGCCACCTGCGCCAGACAGTCGTCCATCGGCAGGCAGAAGCCATAGCGTTCGATACCTCGTTTGTCGCCCAGTGCTTTGGCGAAAAGTTCGCCTATGGCAATGCCGGTATCCTCAATGGTATGGTGCTCGTCGATATGCAGATCGCCTTCGGCTTTAATCTCCAGGTCAATACCGCCATGTTTGGCAATTTGCTCAAGCATATGATCGAAAAAATGCAAACCCGTTGAAATTTTAGCTTCGCCCTTGCCATCTAAATTTACTTTGATATAGATGTCAGTTTCTTTTGTGGTGCGCCGGTGTTCGGCTACACGCTGGCCGAGTTTTAAAAACTCATAAACTGCTTTCCAGTCGGTTGTTTCCAGCGCGATCACTTCATGTAAAGCATCATGCTGTTCCTGGGTGAACTCGCTTCCGCCAAGGTTCGAACCGTTGTTCAGCCAGATTGATTTTGCACCGAGGTTTTTAGCCAATAAAATATCGTTCTTGCGGTCGCCTATGGTAAAGGAGTTTGCCAGATCGTATTTTTCAGTGTCGAAATACTTAGTCAGTAATGCCGTCCCCGGTTTGCGGGTAGGGGCATTGTCTCTGGCGTAAGTGCGGTCGACATGAAGATCCGAAAATTTAACACCCTCGTTTTCGAAGGTCTTCAAGACAAAATTCTGGATAACGTTAAAGTCTTCTTCTTTGTATTTGTCTGTACCCAAACCATCCTGGTTAGTTACCATGGCCAGTTCAAAATCCAGTTCTTTTGCTATTCGGGGAAGCCAGGTTAAAGCACCCGGGTAAAACTCAAGTTTAGCAAATGAATCGATCTGCTCATCGATGGTTTCCAATATCAGAGTGCCATCGCGGTCGATGAATAATACTTTTTTGGCTGCGCTCATTTATACTTTTTTAAAGTTTGTATTAGCGTTATGTTTTCTTCCGGTGTTCCTATGGTTATGCGCAGGCATCCTTCGCATAACTCAACTTTTGAACGGTCGCGTACGATGATGCCTTTGCTTACTAAATAGTTATAGATGCCTTTTGGATCTGTTGTTTTTACCAGGATAAAATTGGCGTCGGAAGGGAAAATATCGAGTACAAAATCAAAGTCTTTTAATTCAAGTACTAATTTGTCTCTTTCGGCTAAAGTTTCCCGGATCCAAAGATTTATCAGGTCTATATTTTGTAATGCTTTAACTGCCAGTTGCTGTGATGCCTCATTGATATTGTAAGGAGGTTTCACCTTGTTCATCACCTCGATGATCTCTTCGCTGGCGAAGGCCATGCCTAAACGCAACCCAGCTAAGCCCCAGGCTTTGGAAAGCGTTTGAAGGATAACCAGGTTAGCGTATTCTGTCAACTCCTGAATAAAAGTCTTTTGCCGGCTGTAGTTAATATAGGCTTCGTCGATAACCACAATGCCGTCAAAATTGGCAAGTACGGTTTCAATATCCTCGCGGTTTATAGAATTGCCGGTAGGGTTATTGGGCGAGCAAATAAAGATCAGTTTGGTTTTTTCATCGATTGCTTCCGCAATTCCTTCCAGATTCAGTTGGAAATCTTCGGTTAGGGGTATGTGTTTGATGGCAATATCATTAATGTTAGCTGATACCTCGTACATGCCATAGGTCGGCGGAACCAGGATCACATTGTCAACTCCCGGATTGCAAAAACTGCGGAACAGGATATCTATGGCTTCATCGCTGCCATTGCCTAAAAAAATATGCTTTGGTGGTACACCCTTGATCTCGCTCAGACGTTTTTTTACCTCGAACTGTAAGGGGTCGGGGTAACGGTTATAGCTTTGTTCCAATGGCGAACCAAAGGAATTTTCATTCGCATCCAGATAAACACTTGCCTCACCCTGATACTCATCGCGTGCCGAGGAGTAGGGTTTGAGCGTTTTAATGTTTTGGCGTATGATATTGTTGATGTCAAACATTGTTATACTTCAATTTTTATTTGCGGAAGGATTCAATAGAATTTGTGCCATCCTTAAATCCCTGAATCCGACGAATCATGGCTCAGACAACCTTATACTTACCGCATTCTTATGTGCCTGTAAACCCTCCAATTCTGCTAAGATCTCCACCGTTGGCCCGATATTTTTAATCCCTTCCGGCGTAATATGCTGGAAAGTGATCTTCTTTACAAATGAATCAACCGAAACTCCCGAATATGACCGTGCAAAGGCGCTGGTTGGCAGGGTATGATTAGTACCTGAAGCATAGTCCCCGGCGCTTTCCGGTGTCAGATTGCCGAGGAATACCGATCCAGCGTTGATTATTTTTTCGGTTATACTTTGCCAATCAGCCGTCGATAGTATCAGGTGTTCAGGCGCATAAGCATTGCTGAACGCCATAGCTTCATCCAAATCCTTTACCAGCACGATATAGGAATTATCAATTGCTTTTTGAGCGATTGCAGCCCTTGGCAGTACAGGCAATTGCTTTTCCAATTCGGAAATAGTTTGTTCTGCGATTGCCGTAGAGGTAGTTACCAATACCGACTGACTATCAACGCCATGCTCCGCCTGAGCCAGCAGATCTGCCGCTACAAATGCAGGAACAGCGCTTTCATCGGCTATTACCAATACCTCAGATGGCCCGGCAGGCATATCAATGGCCGTGTTGGTGGTTGATTGGATGATCGTCTTGGCCTTGGTTACATATTGGTTACCGGGGCCAAATATCTTGTCGACTTTAGCAATACTTTCCGTACCATAAGCCATCGCTGCTACAGCCTGCGCACCGCCAACAAGGTATATCTTTTCTATTCCCAATAATTGGGCAACAAAAGCGATATAGGCGTTCACTTTGCCATCCTTTTGCGGCGGCGAGCACACGATGATCTCATGACAACCTGCGATCTTCGCCGGTATGCCAAGCATCAGGAAAGTGCTTGGTAAAACCGCAGTGCCACCGGGAATATACAAACCAACTTTTTCTATAGGTCTTATTTCGCGCCAGCAGCTTACGCCGGGCATGGTTTCAACCTTGTCTTCGGGTTTTAACTGCGACTGGTGGAACTTGTAAATATTCGCATAGGCCGTTTGTAAAGCCTGTTTTTGTTCGGGAAGCAGGGTAGAGGCCAAACTGTCAAGCTCTTCTTTTTCAATCGCAAGCTTTTTTAATTCAACTTTATCGAATTTAGCAGCATAGCTCAGTAAGGCACTATCGCCGTTACTACGAACGATATCAATAACACCTTCCACCACTGCACGAATTTCCTCTGCCGGGTCAACA
>CAISPD010000055.1 GCA_903887275.1 uncultured Mucilaginibacter sp. | reverse complement strand
CGTGCTAAAACTTACGAGGCTATTGTTAAAGGTGAAAATCTGCCAACACCATCTGTTCCTGAATCATTCAACGTATTGGTTCATGAATTAAGAGGTTTAGGTTTGGATATCACGTTAGAATAAGGTGTTGTTGTAATGTTGAAAAGTTGGAATGTTGTAAAGTAAATACTTCAACATTTCAACGTTACAACATTTCAACCTTTCAACAATTAAAAAAACAAAGGAGACTATGTCTTACAAAAAGGATAATAAAATCAAAAGTAACTTTACCACCATTACCATCAGTTTAGCTTCGCCTGAATCTATTCTGGAGCGTTCGAGTGGTGAGGTTTTAAAGCCAGAAACCATCAACTACAGGACATACAAGCCTGAGCGTGATGGCTTATTCTGTGAGCGTATTTTTGGTCCGGTTAAGGATTATGAGTGCCATTGCGGTAAATACAAACGTATCCGTTACAAAGGTATCGTGTGCGACCGTTGCGGTGTTGAAGTAACCGAGAAGAAAGTTCGCCGTGAGCGTATGGGACACATCAACCTGGTGGTTCCGGTAGCTCATATCTGGTATTTCCGTTCGTTACCAAATAAAATTGGTTACCTGCTGGGCTTACCAACCAAAAAGCTTGACCTGATTATTTATTATGAAAGATATGTAGTTATCCAGCCAGGTATCAAGGAAGGCGATGGTATCAATACCATGGATTTCCTGACTGAAGAAGAGTACCTGGATGTTTTGGATACGCTACCAAAAGAAAATCAGTACCTGGATGACAAGGACCCTCAGAAGTTTGTTGCCAAAATGGGTGCTGAAGCGCTGGAAGAACTGTTAAAACGTATTGATCTTGACCAATTGTCATATGATCTGCGTCACCAGGCTGCTAACGAAACTTCTCAGCAACGTAAAAACGAAGCTTTAAAACGCCTGCAGGTAGTTGAAGCTTTCCGCGATGCTAAAACCAGGATCGAAAATAGCCCTGAGTGGATGATCGTTAAGATCGTTCCGGTTATTCCGCCAGAACTGCGTCCATTGGTGCCATTGGAAGGTGGTCGTTTTGCGACGTCCGACTTGAATGACCTTTATCGTCGTGTGATCATCCGTAACAATCGTTTGAAACGTCTGATCGAGATCAAGGCTCCTGAAGTTATCCTGCGTAACGAGAAGCGTATGTTACAGGAGGCTGTTGACTCGCTGTTCGATAACTCACGTAAGGTAAATGCTGTAAAAACTGAAGGTAACCGTGCATTGAAATCTCTTTCAGATATCCTGAAAGGTAAACAAGGTCGTTTCCGCCAAAACTTATTAGGTAAACGTGTCGATTATTCAGCCCGTTCGGTAATTGTTGTAGGTCCTAACCTGAAACTGCACGAATGTGGTTTGCCTAAAGATATGGCTGCTGAACTGTTCAAACCATTCATTATCCGTAAGATGATAGAACGCGGTGTGGTAAAAACAGTGAAATCAGCTAAAAAGATCGTTGACCGCAAGGATCCATTGGTGTGGGATATTTTGGAAAATGTACTGAAAGGTCACCCTGTTCTCCTTAACCGTGCGCCTACATTGCACCGTTTAGGTATTCAGGCTTTCCAGCCTAAACTGGTTGAAGGAAAGGCGATTCAATTGCACCCATTAACCTGTACCGCATTCAACGCCGACTTTGACGGTGACCAGATGGCTGTGCACGTACCACTTGGTAATGCCGCTATTTTGGAAGCCCAAATTCTGATGCTTGCTTCACACAACATTTTGAACCCTGCCAACGGTACGCCTATTACTGTACCTTCACAGGACATGGTGCTTGGTTTGTACTACATTACCAAAGGCCGGAAAACAGATGAGACCCGTGTAGTAAAAGGTGAAAACCTTACTTTCTACTCGGCTGAAGAAGTTATCATTGCCTACAACGAAAAACGTGTTGACCTGCATGCCTTTATTAAAGTGAAAGCTAACGTAAAGGAAAAAGATGGCAACATCGTAAATAAAATAATTGAAACTACAGTTGGTCGTGTGCTGTTTAACCAGCATGTGCCGGTTGAAGTTGGTTATATCAACGAATTGCTGACCAAAAAATCGCTCCGCGATATTATTGGTGAAGTAGTAAAAGTGACCGGTATGGCACGTGCTGCGCAGTTCCTTGATGATATTAAGGAATTAGGATTCCAGATGGCGTTCAATGGCGGCTTGTCATTTAACCTGAAGGATTTGAACATTCCGGCCCAGAAAGTAACCCTGATAGAGCAAGCTTCGAAAGAAGTGGAAGAAGTTATGGGTAACTATAACATGGGTTTCATTACCAATAACGAGCGTTACAATCAGATCATCGATATCTGGACCCGTATCAACAACCGTTTGACTGCAAATGTGATGGAGATATTGTCGTCAGACAACCAGGGCTTCAACTCGGTATACATGATGCTTGATTCAGGCGCACGTGGTTCCAAAGAGCAGATCCGTCAGCTTGCCGGTATGCGTGGTCTGATGGCTAAGCCTCAGAAATCAGGTTCAGGTGGTGAAATTATCGAAAACCCGATCCTTTCAAACTTTAAAGAAGGTTTATCGGTATTGGAATACTTCATCTCTACCCACGGTGCACGTAAAGGTTTGGCGGATACAGCGTTGAAAACAGCTGATGCTGGTTACCTGACCCGTCGTTTACATGACGTGGCACAGGATATGATCGTAGGTGAAACAGATTGCGGTACTTTGAGAGGTATATTTACTACTGCCCTTAAAGATAACGAGGATATTGTTGAACCATTATATGACCGTATTTTAGGCCGTACCTCTTTGCACGAAGTTCATGACCCTATCACTAACGAACTGTTAGTATCAGCCGGTGAGGATATCGACGAAGAAATTGCCAAGAAAATTGAAAACTCACCTTTGGAAGGTATCGAAATCCGTTCGGTATTGACCTGTGAAAGCAAGCGTGGTGTTTGTGCATTATGCTACGGTCGTAACCTGGCCAGCGGTAAACGCGTTCAGGCAGGTGAGGCAGTAGGTGTTATTGCGGCACAGTCTATCGGTGAGCCGGGTACACAGTTAACCCTGCGTACATTCCACGTGGGTGGTACTGCATCTAACATTGCAGCAGAATCGCAGATCAATGCCCGTTTCGAAGGTATCATTGAGTTTGAGAACGTACGTACAGTACCTTTCGAAACTGAAGAAGGTCCGGTTGAAGTAGTATTGGGTCGTTCGGGCGAGTTCCGCATCGTTGAGCAGGGAAGCAATAAAGTGATCATGACCAATAACATTCCATACGGTTCATACCTGTATGTAAAAGATGGCAGCAAGATCAGCAAAGGCGACCGTATCTGTTCATGGGATCCGTACAATGCGGTGATCATCTCTGAGTTTGCCGGTGTTGCACAGTTTGACGCTGTATTGGAAGGTATCACTTTCCGTGAAGAATCAGACGAGCAAACAGGTCACCGTGAGAAAGTGATCATTGATACACGTGATAAAACTAAAAACCCTGTTATCCAGATAGCAGACAATAAAGGTAACCTGATCAAAGGATATAACATCCCGGTAGGTGCACACATTGCTGTTGATGAAGGCGAAAAAATCAATACCGGTCAGGTAATTGCAAAAATACCTCGTTCAACCGGTAAAACCCGCGACATCACCGGTGGTTTGCCTCGTGTAACTGAGTTATTTGAAGCACGTAACCCATCAAATCCGGCTGTTGTTACCGAGATTGACGGTGTTGTAACCTTAGGTGGTGTTAAACGTGGTAACCGTGAGATCACGATCGAATCTAAAGACGGTCAGATCAAGAAATACCTGGTTCCATTGTCAAAACATATCCTGGTGCAGGATAACGACTTCGTTAAAGCAGGTATGCCATTGTCTGATGGTTCTATCTCTCCGGCTGATATTCTGGCCATTAAAGGCCCGGCTGCAGTACAGGAATACCTGGTAAATGGTATACAGGAAGTTTACCGTTTGCAGGGTGTGAAGATCAACGATAAGCATTTCGAGGTTATTGTTCACCAGATGATGCAGAAAGTTCAGATTGAAGATGCAGGTGACACCCGCTTCCTCGAGAAAGAAGCTGTTGATGGTTGGGATTTCATGCTTGAAAATGACGAGATCTATGATAAGAAAGTTGTTGTTGAACCAGGTGATTCAGCTACCCTCAAATCAGGTCAGATCGTTTCATTAAGAAGGCTCCGCGATGAGAATTCAGTGTTGAAACGTAAAGACATGAAACTGGTAGAGGTTAGAGACGCTATCCCGGCTACTTCAAGTCCGCTTTTACAGGGTATTACCCGGGCATCGTTAGGTACGAAATCGTTTATTTCAGCTGCATCGTTCCAGGAAACTACTAAAGTACTGAATGAAGCTGCGATAGCAGGTAAAAAAGACAAGATGCTTGGTTTGAAGGAGAATGTGATCGTAGGTCACTTGATCCCGTCAGGAACAGGCTTGCGTCAATACGAGAATATCCGCGTAGGCTCACAAGAAGAATTCGATCGCCTGATGGCTTCGAAATCGGAAGAAGTTGAAGCATAATCAAATAATTTAAATATTTTTGTAAAGCCTTCTATGAAAATAGAAGGCTTTACTATTTTAGTACAATGGAAGAGCAAGTTGAAAATCAATTAAATATAGAGCTTTCCGAGGAAATCGCTGAAGGCATATATTCAAATCTGGCTATTATCACCCATTCAAATTCAGAATTTGTGCTGGATTTTATCCGAGTAATGCCGGGTGTTCCTAAAGCCAAAGTGAAATCGAGAATTGTATTGACTCCTGAGCATGCAAAACGACTATTAACTGCAATTCAGGATAACATTGAGAAGTATGAATCCGTAAACGGTCGTATAAAGATTCAAACTGAGCCTGCAGGGTTCCCGATGAATTTTGGTGGAACCATGGGTCAGGCTTGAAGCACGTTAACTTGCCATCATGAATTTGCGATAGGCAAATCATAATGGTTAAAAGTTTGTTACAGTATAAAATATTACAATAATATAAATGGAGAAAAACGCAAAAATATATATTGCCGGGCACCGGGGCATGGTAGGTTCTGCCATATTTCGTAAACTGCAAAAAGAAGGATATACTAACATCGTAACACGTACCTCTGCCGAACTTGATCTGCGTGTTCAGCAGGATGTGGCCGACTTTTTCGCCAGTGAAAAACCCGACTATGTATTTTTAGCAGCTGCAAAAGTTGGCGGTATTGTGGCTAATAACACTTACCGGGCCGACTTTTTGTATGAAAACCTGCAGATTCAAAATAACATCATTCATTCGGCCTATATCAATAAGGTAAAGAAATTGATGTTCCTGGGTTCAAGCTGTATATATCCGAAGTTAGCACCTCAGCCTTTAAAGGAGGAATATTTGCTTACCGGGCCACTTGAGCCAACTAATGAGCCCTATGCCATAGCCAAAATAGCAGGTATAAAAATGTGTGATGCCTACCGGGCACAATACGGCTGTAATTATATTTCGGTAATGCCGACCAATTTGTATGGTTATAACGACAATTATCATCCCGAAAATTCACATGTACTTCCGGCGCTGATCCGACGGTTTCACGAAGCAAAAGTTCAAAACCTGCCTGATGTTACCATCTGGGGCACCGGGTCGCCGAAACGCGAGTTTTTGTTTGCTGATGACCTGGCTGAAGCCTGCTACTACCTGATGCAGAATTATGATGAAGAGGGATTGGTGAATATTGGTACCGGTGAAGATATTTCAATAAAAGACCTGGCATTGCTGGTAAAAGATATTATCGGCTACCCCGGAGAAATAAAATTTGATACAACAAGACCTGATGGCACGCCACGTAAATTGATGGATGTCACCAAGTTGCATAGCAAAGGCTGGAAGCATACCATCGAACTGCATGAAGGTATAAAGCTGGCCTACGAAGATTTTTTATCGCATAAAGCGAAAGGCGTTTAAGAAACGCAACCAATATCTTATTATGAACGTGCAATCAACACCGCTTGAGGGCTGCCTTATCATCGAACCCAGGGTTTTCGGAGACGAACGCGGCTACTTTTTTGAAAGTTTCAATCAACAGAAATTTGCTGAACTGACAGGCAGAGATACGGTGTTCGTCCAGGATAATCAATCGTTTTCTTCAAGAGGCGTATTGCGTGGGCTTCACCTGCAAAAAGGTGGATCGGCACAGGCTAAGTTGGTGCGTGTCGTTCAGGGCGAAGTATTGGATGTAGCCGTTGACCTGCGCAAGGCTTCTAAAACCTTTGGACAGTATTTCAGTATCCGACTTTCCGACGCCAATAATTTACAACTCTATATCCCGCGTGGATTTGGTCATGGTTTCGTGGTATTAAGCGAGCATGCCCTTTTTCAATATAAATGCGATAATTACTACGATAAGGCCGCCGAAGGTGGTCTGCATTATGCTGATCCGCAATTGAATATCGATTGGATAATACCTCACGAGCAATTGATCGTATCAGAGAAGGACGTTATTTTACCTAACCTGGCTGATGCTGGCGACTTCGGCTTTTAAAAAAACCAGATGAGCAACATTGTAGTTTTCGGGGCATCGGGCCAATTGGGGCAGTCATTAAAGACTGTCGCAGCCGGGCAGGGTGTAACCGGTATTCACTTTCCACCGGAAAGCGAAGCAAATATCCTTGATCAGGATGCACTCAGAAAAGTATTTGAAACCTATCGCCCGACATGGTGCATCAATTGTGCAGCGTACACTGCAGTTGATAAGGCGGAAGATGATATTGACCGGGCAAGAGCCATCAATAAAACCGGCGTCGAAAATATCGCCCTGTTATCGCGCGAGTATAATTCGATCCTGATCCATACCTCAACTGATTTTGTTTTTAAAGGCGATAGTCCGGTGCCCTTGCTGGAAGATGATATTGCCGAACCTGTTAATATCTATGGCTTGACCAAACTGGAAGGTGAGCAGGCAGTTGAATCAATTCTCGAGCGTTTTTATACCCTCAGGACAAGCTGGCTATATTCTGAATATGGCAACAACTTCGTAAAAACAATGTTGAAGCTGGGTGCTGAGCGCGACGAATTGAAAATAGTTGCCGATCAGGTGGGTACGCCAACTTATGCCTTAGATCTGGCTGCTGTTATTTTAAAGATCATCGCTGAAAACTCCGGTGCTTTTGGCACTTATCATTATAGTAATGAGGGTGTGGCTTCCTGGTACGATTTTGCCAAGGCTATTTTTGATATATCGGGTACCAAAGTAAAAACATTGCCCATCAGAAGTTCAGCTTACCCTACCCGGGCAATAAGACCGTCTTTTTCGGTGATGGATAAATCTAAAATAAAGGCGAACTTTAATTTAGAAATTCCGTATTGGAGGGATAGTTTAATTACTTGTATCAATAAACTCTAAACCTATGAAAGGAATTATTTTGGCAGGTGGCTCCGGCACCAGGCTTTTTCCGATAACCAAAGCAATCAGTAAGCAATTAATGCCCATTTATGATAAGCCGATGATCTATTATCCGCTTTCAGTTTTGATGCAGGCAGACATTCGCGAAATATTGATCATTACCACCCCAGAGGATAGTGAAAGTTTTAGGCGCCTGCTGGGCGATGGTCATGATTTGGGATGCCATTTTGAATATGCCGTACAGGCGGTGCCTAACGGTCTGGCTCAGGCTTTTGTAATTGGCGAAAAATTTGTTGGAAGCGACAAAGTTGCCCTTATTTTAGGTGATAATATCTTTTACGGAACAGGATTTGGCGACTTGATCAAAGGATTTAACGACGTAGATGGCGCGGCTATATTTGCCTATAAAGTATCAGACCCCGAGCGTTATGGTGTGGTTGAATTTGATAGCGAGTACAGGGCTTTATCAATAGAGGAGAAGCCATTGAAACCAAAATCTTCCTATGCAGTACCAGGTTTGTATTTTTATGATAACGAAGTAGTTGAAATAGCTAAAAATATAAAACCTTCCCCTCGTGGCGAATTTGAGATCACTGATGTAAACAGATGGTATTTGGAGAAGCAACGCCTGCATGTAGGTGTAATGGACCGGGGAACAGCATGGCTGGATACCGGAACATTTGATTCTTTAAGCGATGCAACCGAATTTGTAAGGGTTATTGAAAAACGCCAGGATACTAAAATTGGATGTATAGAGGAGGTAGCATACCGCCATGGATTTATTGATGCAGCACAACTAAGTGTGCTGGCTGAAAGATACATTAAAAGCGGTTATGGTAAATATTTAAGGAGTTTACTTTCGTAGTGATACAATGGTAGCTTTATTCGAACTCACTGAGGTCGAATAAAGAACCTGCTTCGGTCGATGCCGACACTTGCCATTTGATTGTACTATCCTTCCTGAACCAGGTCATCTGGCGTTTTGCAAAGCGACGGGTATTTTGTTTGATGAGTGCGATAGCTGTTTCAAGATCGGTTTTGCCATCAAAATAGTCGAACAGCTCAGTATAGCCAACAGTATTCAATGCATTTAGGTGGCGGTATTGTAATAACGATCGTACTTCCTCCACCAAACCCTGTTTGATCATATCATCTACCCGCTGGTTTATCCTTTCGTAAAGCTTAGCTCTTGGAAGCTCGATCCCCAGTTTTATAATATTGAAATTCCTCTTTACAAGGGTTGATTTTCTGAAGGAAGAGAAGGGTTTACCTGTGCTTTCGAATACTTCCAGCGCTCTGATGATCCTTTGCGGGTTATTCAGATCGACCAGGTCGAAATAAGCGGGATCAGCTTTTTTTAGTAGTTCCTGTAAATGGGAGATGCCCCGAACTGCAAATATTTCGTTCAGCCTTTCACGAACTTCGGTTGATGCCTGGGGTAATTCGTCAAAGCCTTCACATATAGCCTTAATGTACAAGCCAGAGCCACCTACCAGGATAACCTTGTCGTGTTTTTTGAACAATTCATCCAGTAAAGCAAGCCCTTGTTTTTCAAAGTCGCCAACCGAATAAGTTTCGGTAATTGAATGGGAATCAATAAAGTGGTGTTTAGCCTGGCCTAATTCATCTGCAGTTGGTTTGGCTGTACCAATAGCCATTTCGCGGAAAAATTGTCTGGAGTCAGCAGAGACAATCTCGGTATTCAGTTTTTTTGCCAGTTCTATGGCAAGCGCAGTTTTTCCAGAAGCCGTAGGACCTACAATAACGATCAGAGATTTTATTGAAGGAGTATTGCTCATAATTCAGGAAACGGTTATAATAAACCCGGAAAGATCAATTAACCCTGATGCTCAATAATCGTCATGCCGCGAAATGCCGCGATCTTCGTCTTCAAAGCCTTCGTTGTCAGAAAACTCGCCGCCGAACTCGTCTTCTTCCTCTTCTTCACTATCGGCACCAATGATCTCAACTGGTTCGCCGTGGTCGGCAATATCATCCACCTCGGTAACTTCTGTAAATCCTTCTTCGGCATCCTCCTCCGAAAACTCCAGCTCATTCAGGAAATCAAATTCCTCGCTAACCGGTGGCAGCACCGTAGTGCCGGCAATATTGCCAAATTGTTTTGGTGGTTCGCCAACCGATTTTACAGTTATCGGGTAAATTGCGCCAGGTGTTTCTTCCAGAATTATTTTGAGCAACTCAACATGAAAGTCAAATGGGCGATCAAAGTTGAAGGTATAGTAAAACTTTTGATGAGGGTCATCAATACGGCTGCTTAGTTTCACCTTGTCCATTAAGGCTATTCCACGGTCTATCCGGCGTTGATTAGGTAAAAAGGTGATCTCTTCACCTTTTATCCATTGATCATTACTGATGTAAAACGATGAAGAATATTCGGGATTATAGCCCGTTGCCTGGTGAATTGCCCGATGAAGATCTTCAAATGTCTGGTTCGACTTGATATCGATCTCCCTGATCACTTCATCATAATCCTCAAACGTAACTCTGAACCTGTATAGTGCCATCTTATTCTGGTAGTAGTATTAGTATTAGTGCCTGCAAAAATAACGTTTAAATTTTAAATAATATTCTCTACAACTTTTAAGCCAATTTCTTCGCCCTTGCGTATGGTAAAGTCAATAGCTTCTTTTCGGGAATTCGGAATTTCACCCTCAAGAATAGCTTCTTTGATCTGGTTTTTGATGATACCTACTTCCCGGCTTTCTTTGATACCGAAAAGCGTCATAATATCCAATCCTGATACCGGAGGTTGCCAGTTTCGTATCTGATCGCGTTGCTCAACATCTTTTAGTTTTTGCTGTACCAACTCAAAATTACTTCTGTATTTTTTTATTTTGTATTCATTTTTAGTTGTTACGTCAGCTTTACATAACAGCATTAGGGAGTCAATATCATCACCTGCATCAAAAAGCAAACGACGAACGGCGGAGTCACTTACAATTTCCTGAGCCAATACAATTGGCCTTAGGTGCAGCTGTACCATTTTTTGTACGAATTTCATTTTTTCGTTTAACGGCAGTTTCAGCGCAGCAAATATTTTAGGCACCATCCGTGCGCCCTTATCTTCATGTCCATGGAAAGTAAAACCATGGCCTGGCTCAAAACGTTTGGTATGCGGCTTTGCTATATCATGTAAAATAGCACTCCAGCGCAGCCAAAGATCGCTAGTGGTTTCTGCTATATTGTCCAGCACCTGCAAGGTATGGTAAAAGTTATCTTTATGGCCTTTGCCCCCAATATATTCTACGCCCTGCAAGTTGGCCATTAATGGGAATATTTTTTTCAGCAGCCCGGTATCAAATAAATATTTGAACCCTATAGAAGGTTTTGGTGATAGTATTATCTTATTGAGTTCGTCAGTGATCCGCTCCTGTGAAATGATATTGATCCTTTCAACGTTTGAGCGGATAGCTGCCAGGGCCAGGGGATCGATAACGAAATTAAGCTGACTGGCAAACCGGATAGCACGCAACATTCGTAAAGGATCGTCTGAAAAGGTTTCGACGGGGTTTAGCGGCGTACGGATGACCTTAGCTTCCAGGTCATTAACACCCCCGAAAGGGTCGAGCAATTGCCCAGATTCTTTAGGATGCAAGGCTATTGCCAGCGCATTGATTGTAAAATCCCTGCGTTTTTGATCGTCCTCCAATGTGCCGTTTTCAACGATGGGCTTACGCGAATCCGAGCGGTAAGATTCTTTTCGTGCACCAACAAATTCAACCTCGATATCTTTGTATTTTAACATTGCTGTACCGAAGTTTTTAAAGACTGCAAGTTTAACTTTTAGTTTCCGCGCTACCTGTTCAGCAAAATCGATCCCATTGCCGATAATTACAATATCGATATCTTTTGATGGGCGGTTTAAAAGAATATCCCTTACAAAACCACCTATTACATAAACCTGCAGGTTAAGTTCGGCCGCGGTCTGCGAAACGATATTAAATAGGGGGTGTTGCAGGTGTTGTTTCATGTTATCGGTAAAAGCGCAAAAATCGGAATTCGGTGCGCCAAATCAATATTTAATTATTTGCGTAAAAATTCAAAGCGTCCGTCGGGCTGCAGACGCATGATGGTTGAAGGCTTTTTTTGTTCAAGACTATGCTGTTCCAGGTCGACAATATAGTCCACACCATCTAATATTTCCTGACCGACCTCCGCAAAATTACGTGGCGAAGGTTGTCCGCTGATATTAGCCGATGTAGATACCAGTGGCTTACGCAGCCGCTGTATCAGGCGCTGACAAAAATCGTGTTTCGCAACCCTTATCCCAACACTGCCATCTTCTGCTATAAGTGAAGGGGAAATATTTTTAGCGCCCGGCATTACCAGGGTCAATGGGTTTTCGGCAAATTCGATCAGGTCATAGGCAATTGCAGGAACATCTTTGATATAGCTCTCCAGCTTGTTATCAGTATCCAGCAGTATGATCATGCTTTTTGATTCTTCGCGTTGCTTAAGGCGATATATTTTTTTTACCGCTTCTGTATTAGTGGCATCGCAGCCAATGCCCCAAATGGTATCAGTAGGGTAGAGGATGATGCCGCCTTCCTGTATAATTTTTAAAGCTTTATTTACTTCGTCGTTCAGCATATTTATAAATAGCTATTGAGAATACTAATAATTTTTGATGTTTCAATTAATTCCAGGCATTTGGGCACCCCATATAACTTACAAGTATTACTTAAACACGGCTCACAAGCCAGTTGACCGGCCCGGATAACATGCAGATTGTTGGTATTAAACGGAGCGGTATTATGTTCGTCGCCAGCACCAAACAAAACAATAACCGGAATATTAAGGCTATTTGCCAAATGCGCAGGGCCAGAGTCTGTTGTTAATAAAACCTTACTACCAGCCATTAATTCGGCCAAACCTGTAAGACTGGTTTTGCCCGAAAAGTCATGAATGTTCCCGGGATTTTCAACTCCTTCAATAATTTCACCAACAAAGTCGCTTTCCTTTTTAGCTCCGATAAGCCCGAAATTGTACGCTTTAAAAGTATTCGTCAGGGTATTTAATAGCTGTTGAGCCTTAAGAAGTGGCATTTTTCTGGAAGACGCTTCAGAGTTGAAATTGATCAAAACCAGCTTATTGCTGTTGCTTGCTGTTTTTCTGGTTTCAAGCTTAACTATGGCGTCGGTAATGGTGATTCCGTTAAACTGCTCAAGCATCCACAAATATTCATTAACTCTGTGCAGGTTAAGAGGTTTGGTATAAGCATTGTTCAGGAGGATCGATCCTCCCTCATTGCTATAGCCAATCCGCTTTCTTGCCCGGCTTGACCATGCGAGTGTTGTTGAAGATATGGACGAAGGCAGATTAAAAAAAAGATCAAATTTTTGAGCTCTTAGCTTTTTACCGAAGCGATATGCTCCTGTCAATCCGGGATATTCTTTTTTCGAGAAGGGATAAACATGCGCTATGCCCGGTATTAAATTCGCTATTTCAGCCAATTCTTTTTTGATGATCACATTTATTTCCGAACCGGGATATAACTTGACCACAGCATTTACAAAGGCAGTGCTCATCACTACATCGCCCAGCCAATTCGGAAGCCTGATCAGTATTTTCATGCGCTGAAATACAAGCCGCCTTTGGGTTGGGATAAGCGTAAATTCCGGTAAAGCCTCCCGAAAGCGTGTTTGAAGTTGTTGATCCTCATGTTGCGTTACAATGCCTTTTAACTAAACGGCAACGTTATTATCTCTCAAAGCATCATTAAGTGAAGTTTTTTTGTCGGTTGATTCCTTACGTTTTCCGATGATCAAAGCACAAGGAACCTGGAACTCGCCGGCAGGGAATTTTTTAGTGTACGAACCAGGTATTACTACTGAGCGCTCGGGTACAAAACTCTTATATTCAACCGGAGTATCTCCTGTTACGTCTATTATTTTTGTTGAGGCAGTTAACACAACGTTTGCCCCCAAAACAACCTCTTTTGAAAGGTGCACACCTTCAACAACGATGGCTCTTGAGCCCAGGAAGCAATTGTCTTCAATGATGACAGGAGAAGCCTGTACTGGCTCTAAAACCCCACCAATGCCTACCCCGCCACTTAAATGGCAGTGTTTGCCAACCTGTGCACATGACCCAACGGTTGCCCAGGTATCTACCATCGTGCCTTCGTCAACATAGGCTCCGATATTTACATAGGATGGCATTAAGATTACTCCTTTTGACAGATAAGCACCATAGCGGGCTATTGCATGAGGAACAACACGTACCCCGGTTTTTTTGTAGTCGGTTTTTAATTTCATTTTATCATGAAATACAAAAGGACCAACTTCAATTTCTTCCATCTGCCTGATGGGGAAATACAAAATGACAGCCTTTTTTATCCATTCATTGGTATGCCAGCGGCTTCCAATAGGTTCTGCAACTCGTATTTCGCCACTATCAAGCCTCTCGATAACGGTTTCAATTGCGGTAGTGTATTCGTGGTTACCTAAAAGCGACCTGTCTACCCAGGCTTCTTCAATTAATTTTTTTAAATCTTGCATCAGACAATATTAAACTTTAGGCAAATTAAAGGATTTTGATGCAGATTTGTTCAGGCAAATTTTGCTTAGTTTTAAGCCCTAAAGAGATATTATTTG
>CAISPD010000054.1 GCA_903887275.1 uncultured Mucilaginibacter sp. | reverse complement strand
TCACAGTTGAGCGAAAACCAGCAAAAGTATTTTTATATGGCCTATTCTACCAAAAGAAAGAGTCCGCAGGACCTGTTAATTTTTTGCGTAGTTGGCTTTTTTGTTCCGGGTATTCAAAGGTTTATCATCGGACAGATCGGCCTTGGAATTTTGTACCTGTTCACCGCCGGTATTTGCGTTATTGGCACGATAGTCGACCTGGTCAATCACCGCACACTTGCCAATGAGTTCAATCAAAAAATGGCTTATGAAAGTTTTCAACTTGCCAAACTGAATAACTAAAAATCGGTATCCTTTCCCGAAATAACTGAACCCGGCACTGAAAGTCCCGGGTTTTGTTTATTCCTGATTCCAAAGAAAAAAATTTGGAGCTATTTTTTTGCCGGGATCACTGTATTTATTGACACTGATTTTTTCGCCTTTCCCCCTATGTGAGGCAGATCAAATGCGCAAAAACAGTGTACATTTATACCATGAAAAGCATCAGGATCGCAACAGCACAGTTCGAAAACAGGAGCGGCGACAAGGAGTATAACCTTTCTGTTATCCGCCGTTTAACTGCTAAAGCAGCCTCGCAGGGTTCACAGGTGATTGCTTTTCACGAATGCTCTATAACCGGTTACAGCTTCGCGCGCCGGCTTAGCAAAGCGGAGCTGCTGGACGTGGCCGAATTTGTTCCCCATGGCCCTAGTGTGCAAAAGTTGATCAAAATAGCTTTTGAATACGATATCGTTATCCTCGCCGGATTGTTCGAAAAAGATGAAGAGGGCAATATTTTCAAATGCCAGGTTTGTGTTGGCAAGAATGGTCTGATCGCTAAATATCATAAACTGCACCCATTTATTAACCCGCATATTACCCCAGGTAACGAATTTGTGGTGTTTGACCTTTTTGGCTGGAAGTGCGGTATCCTGATCTGTTACGATAACAATATCATTGAAAACGTACGGGCGGTAAAACTGCTCGGTGCCGATATCATATTTATGCCGCATGTTACCATGTGCACCCCATCAACCCGACCCGGTGCCGGCTTTGTTGATCCCGAACTATGGAGAAATCGGGAGGTGGACCCAACCACGCTTCGACATGAATTTGATGGCTTAAAGGGCAGGGCCTGGCTGATGAAATGGCTGCCGGCAAGGGCGTATGATAATGCCATTTATGCCATTTTTTCTAATGCTATCGGTATGGAAGATGACCAGGTAAAAAATGGTTGCTCCATGGTCATCGATCCTTTTGGAGATATTATGGCCGAGTGCCGGAGTTTTGATAATGAGATCGTAACAGCACTGATCACACCTGAAAAATTGACCCGGGCAGGAGGATACAGGTATATCAACGCCCGCCGACCCGACTTATACGGCGATATTATTGCCAAACCGCATCAATCGGAACATAAGGTGGTGTGGATGGACCCTGAAAAAGGAAATTAAAGAATTGGTATTTTTGCTGTAGAAATTTGCTATCGCCTGGTATTTTTGAAGCACGACCGGGGATTAGGACAGCCAACAAACCAGTAGTTTTTTCGCAATATGAAAAAGATTAATAGTAGAATCACAGGTATGTTTTGCCTGCTTATGGTGTTATTTTCAGGGCTCGCCAATGCTCAGGAAAAGGATGGTTACGTGGCCCCAACCGACACGGCAGTTCTGCACAAACTGGCGCATTGGCAGGATCTGAAATTTGGCTTGTTTATGCACTGGGGCCCGTATAGCGAATGGGGTGTGGTGGAAAGCTGGAGCATTTGTCCGGAAGATGAAGGCTGGACCCAGCGCAGGGGGCCCTATGGTGCCGATTATAATACCTATAAAAAAGCCTACGAAAACCTGCAGACAACGTTTAACCCGACGCATTTCGACCCGGAAAAATGGGTTAAGGCTGCCAAGGATGCCGGGATGAAATATGTGGTTTTTACCACCAAGCACCACGATGGCTTTTGCATGTTTGACACTAAAGAAACTGATTATAAGGTAACGGATACTAAGACACCTTTTTCTGCAAACCCTAAAAGCAACGTAGCCTACGAGGTTTTTAAGGCTTTCAGAAACGAGGGTTTTATGACCGGCGCTTATTTTTCTAAACCCGACTGGCACAGCCCTTTTTATTGGTGGCCCTATTTCCCACCAAAGGACAGGAATGTAAATTATGATCCCGCCAAATACCCTGAACGCTGGCAGAAATTCAAAGATTATACCTATAACCAGGTTCAGGAATTAATGAGCAACTATGGGAAAATGGATATCCTATGGTTGGACGGTGGTTGGGTTCGGCCCTTAAAAACTGTTGACAGGAGCGTGGAATGGCAACAGGGTATTAAATACGATCAGGATATTGATATGGAAAAGATTGCTACAGCTGCTAGGGTAAAACAACCCGGACTGATTGTAGTTGATCGTACCGTTACCGGCCCCTACGAGAACTATACCACACCCGAACAGCAGGTGCCCGATAAACCTTTGAGCCATCCCTGGGAAACCTGCATGACCATGGGTAATTCCTGGAGTTATGTACCCGGCGATCAATATAAACCTTCGATACAACTGGTTCAGCTGCTCATCAAAATAGTATCGCGTGGTGGTAACTTTTTGATGAATATTGGTCCGGGACCTGATGGCGACTGGGATCCGGAAGCTTATAAACGCCTGGCCGATATCGGTAAATGGATCAAAATAAATGGTGAAGGTATTTATGCGTCAAAAGCAGTTGCGCCTTACTCGTCGGGTAACCTTTATTATACCCAGTCGGCCGACGGCAAAACACGCTATGCATTTTTGCTTGCCGACAAAGAAAGTATAAGGTTTGAACCTCAGATCATCATCCCAACTGCTGATGGCCGTAAGGTTAGGTCGGTTCAGTTGCTCGGCTCAAAATATAAATTGAAATGGGAACAACATGAAGGTGATATTTCGGTCGCAATTCCTGCATCGCTTCAAAATAATAGCGGTTTGCGCTATGCAGCAACATTTAAAATAAACTATTAAGATAGCTATGAAACTATCCCAACTCACCTCTTATCTTGAAAGTCTGGCGCCATTGGCTTACCAGGAGGATTATGATAATTCAGGGCTTATTGTAGGTAACCCTGAAGCGGAAGTTTTGCAGGCGCTTATTTCGCTCGATTGCACCGAGGCTATCGTTGATGAAGCGATTGCCAAAGGCTGCCAGGCGATCATTTCGCATCACCCCATAGTGTTTAGAGGTCTAAAAAAATTTACCGGGAAGACCTACGTAGAGCGGGTCGTAGCAAAAGCGATCAAAAATGATATCGCAATTTATGCGATACATACCAACCTGGACAATGTGTCGGAAGGTGTAAATGCCCGCATCTGTGAAAATCTGGAGCTCACTAACCTCCGTATTCTGGCGCCAAAAAACGGTTTGCTTAAAAAACTGGTAACCTATGTGCCGGAAGAAAAAGCAGAGCAGGTGAGGAATGCTTTGTTCCACGCAGGTGCCGGTAACATTGGCAATTACAGTGAGTGCAGTTTTAATGGCGAAGGTACCGGGACTTTTAAAGGCGGTGAAAATAGCAGCCCCTATGTTGGCGAAGCAGGCAAAAGGCAGTACGAAAATGAAGTACGTATTGAAACGGTTTACCCAGCTACCATCGAGAGTAAATTGTTGATGGCGCTTTTCCTGGCGCATCCTTATGAAGAAGTAGCATATGATCTGTATAACCTAACCAACCAGCACCAGCAGGTAGGCTCAGGTATGATCGGTGAGTTGGAAGAAGAAATATCAGAGGAGGAGTTTCTGTTAGTTATCCGCCAGAACATGGCTGCAAGGGTGATCAGGCATACCGCGCTAACCGGTAAAAAAGTGAAACGCGTGGCGGTATGCGGCGGGGCAGGTGGCTCCCTGCTGAAGAATGCCATAGCTGCCGGAGCCGACTTTTTTGTGACTGCCGATTATAAATATCACGAGTTTTTTGACGCCGAGGGTCGCATCGTTATTGCGGATATCGGACATTTTGAAAGTGAGCAATTTACGTCGCAATTATTGTATGAAATTATTAAGAAAAAATTTCCTAACTTTGCCGTCCGTTTAACAGAAATTAATACAAACCCCGTCAAATATTTTATTTAATGGAACAAACCGTAGAACAGAAGCTGAAAGCTTTATTCGAACTACAAACCATCCACACCAAAATTGACAAGATACGCCAGGTTAGAGGTGAATTGCCGATGGAAGTTGCCGACCTGGAAGATGATGTAGAAGGATTAGAGACCCGCATCCAAAAAATAAAAAATGAGTTGGATGACCTGGAAGATGATATCGTAACCCGCAAAAACCTGATCAGGGATGCGCAGGCTAACATCAAAAAATACGAGACCCAGCTTAACGAAGTAAAGAATAACCGTGAATATGATGCTATCTCGAAAGAGATCGAGATTCAGGGTTTGGATATACAAGTGAGCGAAAAGAAGATCAAAGAATTTGGTTACGAAATAACCACTAAAACTCAGATCTACGAGAAAGCATTAGCGGACCTGGAAGGCCGCCGCGCCGATCTTGACGCTAAGAAAGCCGAACTGGGTACTATTACTTCAGAAACTGAAAAAGAAGAAAACGAATTAAGTGCCGAAGCTGAAAAAGCTACCAAAGGTATCGAAGAGCGTTTACTGGTTGCTTACAACCGCCTGCGTAATAACGCTAAGAACGGTCTTGCTGTAGTAACCATCCAGCGCGATTCATGTTCAGGTTGCTTTAACCAGATCCCGCCACAACGCCAGTCGGATATCCGTCAGCGCAAAAAGATCATTGTTTGCGAGCATTGCGGCCGTATCCTGGTTGATGAGCAAATGGCTTTGGAAGTGGAGACTGCCTAAGTAGTTTATCCCCTTCTTTTAAAAAATTTAAAAGCGCTTCGTTTCGGAGCGCTTTTTTTTGGACCGTTGATTCGTGTGATGCTGTTGATTTCGCTGAATAGTAATATAGTTTAAGGTAAAAAATCCGCTTCAATCGTCTCAAATCCCAAAATCGCATTCAAAATAATAGTGGTCCATGACTTGCAAAGTTCGGAGATGGCTTCGTTCCTCGCCATGACGGGTTATTTAGGCCCGGATGCAAATAAAATCAGCTAAATCACACGAATCAGCGGTTCAGACAATATATGCTGCTTCGTACCTCGCCATGACGAGCGGCGGAGGAAGTGTGCAGGGGCGAGGAGGCAACTTAGTGGTTTTGCGTTCAGGAGATATTTCTTCTATGGACAAACATTCACCGCTCATGGCCGCGGAGGCCTAGTCACTTTGTCGCGCCAAAGTAACCAAAGGCGCACCCGTCATCGCAAATGCCTCTTTACCCGCAGGCCTACCCCGCAAAATAAAACAGAACCCCAGGCTGCAAATCTTTGTCCCGGGCTACCCTGCGACTTTATTAACCTGCAATTGACAAATCTTTGATGCCTTTGTCGCACTTCCCAGCCCTGTTCTGTTTTATTTTCACCCGAGGCTGCTGCGATGACACCCACAGGCCAACGCTTTTTTATCTGCCTTTTAAAAAATTTGTCCTTGCGAGGAGCCAGGTAAGGCCTGCGGGCTTGCAGTGACGTGGCAATCGCAAGGTATGCCTTTATGCCGGTATCTTGTCCATCCCAAGAATCCTGTCCAAAATCGTGCCCTAATCGTGTCCAAACATACTCATCTGCCTCCCCTTCTTCGGTACAAACAAACTATGGTCAAATTCCGGCATGCTGCGGTTGCCCATGAAACGGTTGACCGACATCCTGAAAAGCTGATGTATTGATTCAGCGAGGTTACCATCACCCTTCATGCGGCGCCCGAATTCGCTGTCATTCAGTTTACCATCGTGGCAGGCTTTGATCATGTTGAGCACCTTTTCGGCACGGTCGGGATAGGTTTTGTGGATCCAGTCGGTAAACAATTCAGCGATGCTGCCGTTGAGTCTTACCATCGTAAATCCAGCCGCCAGCGCACCCCTATCGGCCGAAGCCCTTATCACCGATGGTATCTCGTTGCTGTTAAGCCCGGGGATTACCGGGGCCACCATTACTCTTACTGGTATACCATGCCCGCTCAGGGCTTGTATCACTGCCAGGCGGCCAGTTGCAGTTACGGTGCGTGGCTCCAGCTTTTGGCGTAACTGTTCATTCAGGGAGTTGAGCGAAACATTTACCTGTACCAGGTTGAGTTTAGCCAATTCGCCGAGGATATCTAGGTCGCGGAGGATAAGGTTGTTTTTGGTGATGATGCTTACCGGGTTGCGGTATTTGAGGAAAAGTTTAAGCAGCGAGCGGGTGATCTTTAGCTTGCGCTCCAGGGGTTGGTAGCAGTCTGTATTACCCGATAGCAGCATGGCAACCGGCTGATAATTCTTTTTATTGAAATATTCTTCCAGCAGTTCTGCCGCGTTACGTTTTACGATGATCTTCCGCTCAAAATCGAGGCCCGCACTAAAGCCGAAATATTCGTGGGTGTTGCGGGCGTAACAATACAGGCAGCCATGCTCGCATCCCTGGTAGGGATTGATTGAATACATGTGCCACAGATCGGGACTTTCAGATTCACTGACGATCTTTTTCGGCGTTTCTTCGTAGACCTGCGTGGCAGAGTTTTCCAAAAGGGGCTCGTCCAGCCCTTCTACGTGTTCAAGGACATATTTTTTCTTAAGGAACTTGTTATGTGGATTTACCTGCGCACCTCTGCCCTTAAAAAATTGCGGATTTTCTTCATGTGACATGCAGTAAAAATGCTAAAAAAATTAGCATAATATCACATCTCTATCAATTTATTTTTAATGGCATACAACACCAGACCTATACGACTTTTAATACCCAGTTTCTCAAAAAGCTGATCGCGGTAACCGTCGACTGTACGTGAACTGATGCACATGTGTTCGGCTATCTCTTTGTAGGTAAGTTCGGTTGCCGCCAGTTTCAGGAACTCTACTTCGCGGTTATTGAGTTTAGCCAGCGTATAATCAATATTGATATTATGCACCAGGTGGCGGGTGACGAATTCGGGATAATAGATCTCGTCGCGGGATACTTTCAATAAGGCTTCCTCAAAATCCACCGGTTCGGAATCTTTTAGTAAATACCCCTTTACACCCATGCGCACCATTGTAAGCACCTTTTCGGCATCAGCAAACATGGATAATACGATGATTTTGATATCGGGGTGATTATGCCTGAGCCATTTTGCAGTAGATATACCATCCATTTTGGGCATGCTGATATCCAGCAGGATGATATGCGGTTTCAGTTTGGAATTGATTTTACGGATCATATCCTCGCCGTCGCCTGCCTCAAAAAGCACGCTATACCGCTGAAATTTACTGATGATATTGGCAATTCCGCTTCTGAATAGCCGGTGATCATCAACTAAAGCTATTTGGATGGCTTGCTCCATTGGAGTTAAATTGTTTTAAAGGATATAGGTTTACACTTACCCGGCAGCCTTTGCCAGGGGCACTTTCAATGGTTGCTTTCCCACCGATCAGGCTTGCACGGTTTTCGATATTTCGCAAACCGGAGCCACTTTTATTTTCGAGCAAAGCGGGCGAAAAGCCTGATCCATCGTCTTCGAGTGTTAAATTAAAAAAATCATCCCGGTACAGCAAGCTTATGTTAAAATGCTGCGCACCCGAATGTTTTAAGGCATTATTCATGCTTTCCTGCAAAATTCTGAATAATACCAGTTCGCGTTGCTCGCCAAGACTATAGATTTTTCCTTCTGTAACATATGACACCCTGATCACATCGCTCTTATTCATCCGTTCAACCTCTTTTTCAATCGTTTTAGCAAGACCGGCAGAAGCTATATGCTCAAAACTCATACTCTTTGACATGTCGCGCAGATCGATGATAGTTTGGGATAACAGTTCGCGGGTATCCTCCAGTTTGATTTTGTTTGGCTCGTCGAGCGCATTGCCCAGTGACCTAAGTGTTAATTTAACAAAGGATAAAACCTGGGTAATATTATCATGGATCTCTTTGCTGATCTGCTCAAAGGTTTGTTCCTGAATTTCTACCTGAGTTTTAAGTAACTCCTGCTGGTAGATCGCTTCGCGCTCTTCCTGTTCTTTTTTGTTTTTTACCTGACGGTTACGGTAAAGCACTATAAAATAAACAACACAGCCAACCAGAAAAACAAATAGAATACCAGTTAGTATTAGTGCCTGGCCCAGATCATCATTCTTTGAAGGTGTTTGAGCGTTAAGCATTTACTCTTTTGTTGTTTTCAGACGTTTCTACTACTATAGCTATTCCCAATATTAAATTGAAAATTATGTCGCTATAGTTCCAAAAATACCTAACGACCGGGTTTACAGTACCCTTGGCGTAATAGTTTACTAAATAATCATTGAGAAACATCGTGGTAGAATTTAAAAGAACAGCGATGTTAAACCAGAAAATACCCTGCTTTGTAATATTGATTTCGAGCGGTTCAGCCAGCATTTGCTTAAAAAGAAGCAATGAAAGAATTATAAATAATACTTTGTTTGTCGCCAGTGCATAACCCGGGAAGGTTACATTAAAAGGCTGAAGGAAAATTGAATTGTAGATGTAAGATAATAGAACAACAGGTAACGCTATCTGCAACACTTTTGTGATTAAACTATTGCGAAAAAGTTTATAATAGATTAATGAAATAAAAAAAAAGTCAGCAAAAGCTTCAATATTCAGGATAAGATAATTGTTTCCGAAATAGGCAATAAAAGACTTATTGCCTATACTTATCAGAAATAAAAACAATAGATAAAAGGCTAAAATTTTAAATGGCATGGAGAGCCGTTTATAGCGCACCATGCCTATTAATGTTGTAACGAAACTCAGGAATAATCTAATTACAAATAATAACATTTATCAAAAATGTTTGACTAGCTACAATACGGTGGGCATGGCGGCACATTTGAAATCACATTTCCAGTAGCTACATAAGGCGTAGCTGCACCGGCTTGTGTATTTGGTACCGAGCCCGAAATCGTTAAAGTATGTACCTTATCCGGTTTGCCCACAAAATCTGGATGCTTGGCGAAATATACGTGTATTCCGGCAACTTTTTCGTCTTTAAGTATACTTTCTAAACTTTCCCTGTCAAGGAAAAAGCCTCTCAGATGCTGTCCATCCGGTGTTTTCCAGGCGTGTTCGCCTGCTGCTTCGTTTTGTTGTTGAAATTCCTTTTTCAGGCTCTTAGCCAATTCAGGATCAATGTTGTTTGCCATAATAGTTTGTGAAGTGTTTAGTTAATTAATTCTCCAATATATTAAATTATTGAAATAATAGGCTACCGTATTTTCACGGTAATTTTATAGCCGACAAGGCCTGAAAAAAATTGTAAATTACTGAAAATCAGAAAGGTGAAAAATCTGAAGGCATTCGGAAAATTTTCTTTGAAGTTAAATAAGGTTTTTAACCTTCAAGTAAGAATACAAAAAGCTCTTTTGGTCCATGAGCACCCATAACCAGAGTTTTTTCGATATCGGCTGTACGGCTGGGGCCGGTAACCGTAGTTAGCATGGAGGGTAGCTGGTTGCCGTATTTATTTTTGATGATCTTGAAAGCATCTTTCAGATCAAGAACGATCTGCGATGTATAGGCTAAAACAACATGCACCGGGGGATATATACTCAAACGCCGCCCCGCCATATTAGCGCTTGACAACAGTATGCTACCATTACGGGCGATCAGTGTTTCGCACAAGGTGAAACCAACTTCGGCCTGTTCAAAGTCTTTATCAGTTTCAAAAAAAGGATAATCATACTTATGCAAAATTTCCTGGAGGGCAGGCTCCCAGCAATATACTTTACGCCATTTTCTTTCTTCCGCAAGGCTAAGCAGGTTTTCGATCAGTTGTATCTCGTCTTCGCAAAAGAAAAACTGTCCGGCAGCAGCGGTAAATTCTTCAGCAAAAAGTACTTCCGGAATATCTTCAGGCTGGGGGTAATGCGGCAGGTCCTCAAGGTTCGGATAAGGATTATCCCTTTTCTCGAGCAAAGCTTTTCGAATTTTCTTGAGTAGCTTTTCTTTGGATGTTGTAATGTCCCGCATTTCTTAAAGTCGAAAGTCCCGGGTTTTTAGTCCGGAGTCCTGAGTCACGGGTCTTCAGTCCAAAACGGATCGAAAGACTTGAGACTCAGGACTCAGAACTATCAACTCAAGACTTAATATCAAATAGCGTCTTTCTCTTCCGGATTCCTGTTGAAAGTACCGGAATGATCGGCTACGCCTTCATGTATCAGGTTACCGGCAGCTGCATCCTGGTTGCCGCCTTCTGGTCCATTTACAAATTCATCGTAAGTGGTGCGGTGGTCAAACGGACGTTTGCCTAAAATTTCTTCCAGGTCAGATTGGAACAGTATTTCCTTTTCTAACAGTTTATTTGCCAGTTTTTCCAAACCATCGCGCTTATCCAGCAGTAATTGTTTGGTACGAGAATAAACACTGGTAATTTGTCCGCGTACCTCTTCATCAATCATTTCAGAAGTTTTTTCTGAGTAAGGTTTGTTGAATTGATATTCGCCCTGGGTATCATTAAAAGAAACATTACCAACTTTAGCGTTCATGCCGTAAATAGTTACCATGGCATAAGCAAGTTTAGTGATGCGCTCCAAATCGTTTTGGGCGCCTGTTGAAATTTTCCCGAAAGTGATGTCTTCTGCAACACGACCACCCATGGTCATACACATTCCGTCTATCAGCTGTTCAGTAGTATACAAGAACTGTTCTTTCGGCAGATATTGTGCGTAACCTAAGGCTGCAACACCACGTGGTACGATAGAAACTTTAACCAGCGGATCAGCATATTCCAGAAACCATCCGGCAATAGCGTGACCGGCTTCGTGGTAAGCAACGATACGTTTTTCTTCTGGAGATATGATCTTGTTTTTCTTTTCCAAGCCACCGATCACGCGATCGATAGCATCCTGGAAATCGGCCATATCAACAGCCTCTTTATTTTTACGGGCAGCTATCAATGCCGCCTCATTACATACGTTGGCAATTTCGGCACCTGCAAAACCTGGGGTTTGAGCCGAGAGTTTTTTGGCATCAACGCCTTCTGCCAGTTTAACCGGTTTTAAATGCACTTTAAATATTTGCTCGCGACCAACCAGATCGGGTTTATCGATAGAAACCTGCCTGTCAAAACGACCTGGGCGAAGTAATGCCGAGTCTAATACATCCGGCCTGTTGGTTGCTGCCAGGATGATAATACCCGAATCGGTTCCAAAACCATCCATTTCAACCAATAGCTGGTTCAGGGTATTTTCGCGTTCGTCATTACCGCCAACGATATTATTCTTTCCACGTGCACGCCCGATAGCGTCTATTTCGTCGATAAAGATGATACATGGTGCTTTGTCTTTAGCCTGACGGAATAAGTCGCGTACCCGGGAAGCACCCACACCAACAAACATCTCCACAAAATCAGAACCCGATAAAGAGAAGAAAGGCACTTGTGCTTCTCCTGCAACCGCCTTGGCCAGCAATGTTTTACCAGTACCCGGCGAGCCGATCAATAAAGCACCTTTAGGTATTTTACCACCCAGGTTGGTGTATTTTTTTGGATTTTTAAGGAAATCTACAATTTCCATTACTTCCTGCTTGGCTTCTTCAAGGCCGGCAACATCATTAAATGTTACTGACACTTGTGCCTCTTTATCAAACAAGGTTGCTTTTGATTTGCCAATGTTGAAGATCTGACCACCCGGACCACCACCGCTGCCGCCCGACATGCGGCGCATGATGAAGATCCATACCGCTGCAAACAGCAGTATCATGATAACACCCTGGAACAACACACTCGAGAAGATACTGTTGGGTTGAGTGTATTCAATTTGTACTTTTTCGGCTTCGGTGAAATCCTTTTCAGCTGCGGCCAGGTGTTGGTTCAGCGTTTCATAGGAAGCATCGGTGAAATAATACTGAGGACCTGGGCTGGTAGCGCTACCAATTGCTCTTTGCGTTTGTATGTTTTTGTAAAAATCAGGTCTGGCTTTTATCGCCTCGGGTTTAATGGTTACTTCAACTGTTATCAGGTCGCCGTTTTTTGAGACCTGTAGTTTCTCCACATCATGGTGCTTCAGCATATTGGTCTCGAAAGACTGATAGCTTATCTGTTCGGCACTGTTACCATTAAAAAAGTATCCAACACCCAGTAATATCATGATAACAATAGCGTAAAGCCACATAATATTGAATTTGGGCGGCTTTGAAGCAGGCTTCTTGCTTGTTATTTTTCGTATAGGTTTTGGAATTTCGGGTTTATTATCTTTCATTTTTTTAAGCTCAATCTTAATAATTATTATGTTAACCTGGTGAGGTTTTGGCCGGATGTAATGCAACCGGGCTTCTTAGTGCGAATGGTTCAGGCGCTTTTATAAAATTTTATATCTGCATCTCCCCACAAATCCTCTACTCCGTAATATTCGCGTTTATCTGTTCTAAAAATATGTACTACCACGTCGATGTAGTCTAACAATATCCACTCGGCATATTCAAGACCTTCTTTTCTCCAGGGTTCCTGTTGGGTCGCCTTAAAAATTTCTTCTTCAACGCTGTTGGCTATGGCTTTTACCTGGGTGGATGAATCGGCATGACAGATAACAAAATAATCAGAAACCGAACTAAATATATTACGAAGGTCTAACCTCACTATCTCATTTCCCTTTTTTTCCTGCATGCCATATATGGCCAGTTCGGAAAGATAAGCGGATTCTTTTAACGCTTTGTTTTTTACCATCAAAAAGAATTAGTTTTGAACGCTCTTGGTTTATACATTATTATACTTTGCAAAATAACATATTTTCAGGATTATTTGTTGGACAAAATTTAATCACAATTCAACAAGTTGACTCAACGAATAATTTCTTAAAGAATTTATTGTCAAATACCAAGCCAGTTTCAGAGGGTACGGTCATTATGGCAGACAGCCAATACGCGGGTAGGGGGCAGCAACAAAACCGCTGGCATAGCGAACCGGGCAAAAACCTAACTTTTAGTCTGCTGCTCAGACCTGTTTTTTTACCCGTTACCCAGCAGTTCGACCTTACTCGGGCGGTGAGTTTGGGCATCGTTAATGCATTAAGGCCCTATTTGGGCCCGGAACTTAAAGTTAAGTGGCCCAATGACATCTATTATAAAAACGCAAAACTTGGCGGTATATTGATCGAAAACCTGCTTCAGGGTGCCCAAATAAAAAACGCCATAATTGGCATAGGTTTAAACATCAATCAGGAGATCTTTCCGGCCGAAGCCGGCAACCCGGTATCAATGAAACAAATCTTACACCGGGATTATGATTTAAAAATAATATTATCAGAAATTTGTAAAAATATTGAAACAGGCTATTTAAACCTTAAAGCTGGCAGATTTGAGACTGTAAGGAAGTCTTATTTAGAACGACTATATTTATTGAATGAGGATAAAATATTTAAAGCGGGAGGCCGTTTACTATCTGGAAAAATAGTAGATGTTAGAACACACGGTCCCCTTGTTTTAGCTACCGCAGATGGTTTATCTGAGTTTAATCAAAAGGAAATAGAATTTTTGACCAAATAAATAATGAGAATGAAACGAGTATTACTCCTGATAACTGTGCTGGCGATGAGTACCGCAGTTTTTGCCCAGATCGAAAAGCCGGTGAAATGGTCTTATGCAGCCAAAAAAATAAACAGCACTGAAGCAGTAATTTTTTTGCGGGCCACGATACAACCGGGCTGGCATATTTATTCGCAAAATGTAAAAGATGGCGGACCTATCAAAACGGCATTTACCTTTACGCCTTCAAAAGCTTACTCGCTGGTAGGTAAAACTGTCGAACCCGTGCCGGTTACCAAATATGAGGATGCCTTTAAAATGGATGTTAGCTATTTTGAAAATACCGTTACTTTTCAGCAAAAGATCAAACTAAAACCAGGCGGCCTGGCGGCGATCAAAGGGCAGCTGGAGTTTATGACCTGCAACGATCATAAATGCCTCCCTCCGGAAGATGTTGATTTCGAGATCCCATTAGGTAAATAAGCATCCCTCCAGGAAATGAATTTAAATATCAAATGGAGCGCCATGCGCCTGCTATTGCTCATGTTGACTGTGTTGCTGATTGTAGCAGTTACAGGCAACAATAAAGTTTATGCTTTTCAGAAAAAAACTGATACCGTATCAAGTAATGATGTGCAGTTTACGGATATACCAACCGCAGCTGACAGTATTGCTGCCAATAAAAAACTGCCTGATGAAAAAGTCGCTCAACCTGTTGGTAAACCCTTAAACTCGCAGGAAAAGCCTAAAACTTTATGGCAAGTATTTATAGCCGGGTTATTAGGTGGTTTCCTGGCGCTGTTGATGCCCTGTATTTATCCGCTATTACCGCTAACAGTTAGTTTTTTCACTAAAAAGAGTGGCAACCGCGCAAAGGGAATTTTGCAATCATTTATTTACGGTTTATCTATCGTTGTAATTTATGTTTCGCTGGGGCTGGTCATCACACTGATGTTTGGTTCAGATGCTTTAAATGCGCTTGCCACAAACGGCATTTTTAACCTATTTTTCTTTCTGTTACTGATATTGTTTGGTATATCTTTCCTTGGTGCTTTTGAATTGACCCTGCCGAGCTCGCTGGCCAACAAACTGGACGCCAACTCGGATAAAGGTGGAATCATTGGGATATTTTTCATGGCAGCTACGCTGGTTGTGGTTTCCTTTTCCTGTACAGGGCCTATTATTGGCTCTTTATTGGTAGACGCCGCATCGAAGGGCGACAGGCTTGGTCCGGCATTAGGCATGTTTGGCTTTTCGCTGGCGCTGGCATTACCCTTCACGCTTTTCGCTTTATTTCCATCCTTGTTAAAAAGTTTACCAAAATCGGGCGGATGGCTCAATAGTATCAAGGTAGTTTTAGGGTTTCTGGAATTGGCATTCGCGCTCAAATTTTTATCTAATGTAGACCTTGCCTACCATTGGAACTGGTTTGACCGGGAAGTATTCTTATCAATCTGGATAGCCATTGGCATATTGCTGGGCTTGTATCTGATTGGTAAGATCAAATTTCCGCATGATAGTGAAACATCATCCCTTTCGGTGCCACGTACCTTTCTGGCCATTATCGTATTTGCATTTGTGTTTTACCTGATACCAGGTTTATGGGGAGCTCCGCTAAAAGTGGTAAGTGGATTTTTGCCACCACCGGCTACTCAGGACTTTGACCTTTCAAGGTTGAGTGCTTCAGGTGCGGCTGCTCCGTTTCAAAATGTATCGGTAAAGGAGAAAAAGTACGAAGATGTTTTCAAGCGTGGTAAACATAACGGACTAAATGAATGGTACGATTTTGAACAGGCATTGCAGGTATCCAAAGAATTAAAAAAGCCTGTGTTGATTGACTTTACCGGCTGGAATTGTCCAAATTGCCGTAAAATGGAAAATGATGTCTGGTCCAATCCGCAGGTATTTAAGCACATGCAAAATGACTTTGTGTTGCTTGAGCTTTATGTAGACGAAAAGAAAGACCTGCCGGCTAGCGATCAGTATGTATCTACTTATAGTCATAAACGAATCACTACTATTGGAGGCAAAAACAGCGATTATGAAGCAAAAGACTATAACACTAATAGTCAGCCTTTTTACGTGATCACTGACAGCCAGGGTAATGTACTTGTGCCGCCACAAGGAGCAAATTATAGCACCGAAAATTACCTGAATTTCCTCGAAAGCGGTTTAAAAGCATACCAAAACAGTCATTGAGTCAAAAATAAATGTAAATTCGCGCAAATATTCAATGGTATTCTGTAGGTGCCATTGGTAATGTAGTGTTTATATTGTTTAATTATTTTTGAGGCAGGTGTTACTGTCTTTAATACAATGGCCCAGATAAAAAATATCGGACTTTTTACTTCAGGCGGCGATGCGCCAGGCATGAATGCTGCTATCCGTGCAGTGGTGCGTACTGCTTTATTTCACGATATCCAGGTTACCGGTATCCGTCGCGGTTTTGAAGGAATGATCAGTGGTGATTTTTTCCCGATGAACCGTAAATCGGTATCCAATATCATACAACGTGGTGGCACGATCCTTAAAACAGCCCGAAGTGCGCAATTCAGGCGCCCGGAAGGTCGTGCAGCAGCTTTTGAGCAGATCAAAAAATTCAATGTTGATGCGCTGATCGCCATTGGTGGCGATGGTACTTTCCGTGGTGTAAAAACCTTTGGCGAAGAATATGATATTCCGATCATCGGCTTACCCGGCACTATTGATAACGATCTAAACGGCACCGATTATACGATCGGCTACGATACTGCAATTAATACAGTGATCAATGCGGTTGACAAGATCCGCGACACTGCTGAATCACACGATCGCCTTTTTATTGTGGAAGTAATGGGTCGCGATTCCGGCCTCATCGCTTTGCGTACCGGTATCGCAGCCGGAGCCGAGGGGATCATTATTCCTGAAAGTGAATTTGGGGTACAGCGTCTGTTCGATCGTCTCGAAAATGGTCGTAAAGATAAAACATCACGCATCGTTATTGTTGGCGAGGGTGATGGTGAAGAAAGTAAAGCTTTTGACCTTGGCAGGCAGGTAAAGGAAAGATTTCCGCAATTGGATACCCGCGTTTCTATCCTGGGGCACATTCAGCGCGGTGGTAAACCAACCTGTATGGACCGTGTATTGGCCAGCCGCGTAGGTGCCGCAGCTGTTGAAGCATTAAAGGTAGGCTACAGGGGGGATATGGCCGGATTGATCAATAATGAGGTGGTTTTTACTCCATTTGGTCATTCTGTAAAACACAATACCGAAATTGATCCCAATTTGCTGCGTATTGTTGAGATCCTATCGCTATAAATAGGTTTTGTGGTCGATAAAGGTTTTATTGACTATCAGACGTATCACTTCATCGATCTCACTGGTTACCGTAAACATATGCTCTATGATCTGAGCATTATCCGGATTATTGAAATTTTCCCGGTCGATGATGTTGATCAGGCCCAGCATACTGGCTACAGGCCGCCTCAATTCATGCGAACTTAAGGAAGCTATATTTCTCAGCCTTTCATTTTGTTTGATCAGCGCCTCCTCAGTATTCAATATAGTTGTTACGTCACGGGCAAAACAACCTACGCCAATGATCTCTTCCTTGCTATCGCGATAGATAGGATTAAAGCTAACCTCGAAATGCCTGATCTGTTTGGTTTTTGGGTGCCGGCTGTCATGCCTCGTCACAAACCTTTCACCGGATAATGCACGATTGTAATAAGAGCGCCATTCATTACGCACCTTTTCGGTACTTCCCGAATGGCTGTAAGCGTCATCGCCCTCATTGGGCACTATGCCGATATTATTACTGATCTGTCTGCGGTAAGCCGAATTCATATAAACATACCGGCCGTGCCGGTCAATTGACCAGGTTAGATCTTCGGTGGCATTGATGAGGGCCTCGAGGTTGTTTTTTGTCCAGGCGATCTCATCTGCCGCATTTTTACCCGTTTGGGTAGTATTCATTTTTTCAGTAAAATCAACTTCCCTGATCACACTCAGCGAGATCGAACGACCGCTTGCCTCATCATTGACCATCCGCTTTTGATAGCTGATCCATTTAAAATCACCACTTTTAGTAATAGTACGGTAAACGGGCCTGGCCCAATCGCTGTTTTCGCTGGTTCGCTTTGCGCTTTCCGTATTGATCTGTTCCAGGGGATCGATCAATAGTTCACGGAGCTGCGGATTTTGACGGAATTCATCCGCCGTATAGCCGAAAATATTTTCAACTGCCGGATTGATGAACAGCAGTTCGCTGGTTTGGTTATCAATAGCCCAAACACAATCGCTTATTGCCGCTAGTATATCATTTAACATAGGGTGTTTTCAAAATCGCGAACTGTATAAAGGTAAAAGTTTCGTGGTTAAATCAATTTATAAAAGTTTATCAGCTACTTCGTACCAGTTATTGACGCGCTCAAACTCGGTGATCAGATGGTTATGTGGCGAAGAAAATAACAGCGAACGTCCTTTAAAGTTGGCAAAATTACGGATACGATCGTCGATCATGATCTGTACATCAACGATCTTGTTTCCACAAAATATGATATTCTTCCAGCTGATATAAGGGAAATGTTCGCCTAGCCAATCAAGTTTGTCCACCAGCGAATTTCTGAATTCCACCGCAGCAGACACGATATAAACGTCGTATTTCTTGTGCAGTTCGGGCATTACCTCTAGTGCACCGGGCATTACTTTCAAATCGCGAAAAAATCCGGGTGTATCAATATAGCTCCGCCAGCTTTGGTCAAGATGGGCAGGAAGTAATTGGTGAAATTCTTTACCGTTCATTTCCTCCAGCAAGATCTCTGTTTGATGATCTTTTCGGTAAACCTCTATAAATTTATCGATGGTGTCGGCCAAAACCTCATCCATATCTATCGCCAGGCGTGATTTCTGTTCCATATGATCGCAGTGCCAATTTGCCAATAATTTCGGAAGAACACGAATTTCAGGAATTATTCATGCGATTTGTTCGTATTTAAATTTTTTCTATCTTTGCAGCCCCGCTGAAAGAAACTCCGGGGACATGTTGAACACATAAAACTTTAAAATGGCAACAAAGATCAGACTGCAAAGACATGGTAAAAAAGGACGTCCTTTTTACTATATCGTAGTGGCAGACGCGCGTGCTCCAAGAGACGGCCGCTTCATTGAACGTTTAGGTTCGTATAACCCAAACACCAATCCTGCTACAATTGACATTAATTTCGACAAAACTCTTGATTGGGTAAACAATGGCGCACAGCCTACTGATACCTGCCGTGCGATCCTGTCGTACAAAGGTGTTTTGTACAAAAAACACTTAGAAGGTGGTGTTAAAAAAGGCGCCCTTACTGAAGAGCAGGCAGCTGCAAAATTTGCAGCATGGCTTGAGCAAAAAGACGGTAAAATTACCGGCAAAGCCGAAAATTTAGGAAAAGCAAAAGATGAGGCCCGCAAAGCTGCATTGGCTGCTGAAGCTAAAAAGAAGGAAGACAAAGCTGCTGCAATAGCTGCTAAAAATGCTCCTCCGGTTGAAGAAGTTGCCGAAGAAGAAGTACCAGCTGCGGAAGAAGCTGGCGACGCTCCTGAAGCATCTGCTGAAGAAAGTGCAGAATAATAAAAAAACAAAAAATTCACCCTGCCGCAAAGGCCGGTATATTAAAAAAGCAAATAGCGGACGTCAATCGTTCGCTATTTTTGTTTAAACTGTTACCACTCTGTGACTCTCAGTGAAAAACGCTGTGCGCTCTGTGGTTAATTTGAATAACAAAGGTTGCCCTAAAAACCGGAGGGTATAAACTAAAAACAATGGCATTCGAAGAATATTTCCGGATCGGTACTTTTATCAAGACCAAAGGCTTGAAGGGAGAACTGCAGTTTTATGTAGATTTCGATAACCTGGATGCCATCGATATCCAGGCGATTTTTGTGGACATTGCGGGTAAGCTGGTTCCTTTTTTTGTTGAATCAGTTAAATACCACCATAATAATACTGCCTACTTTTTTCTGGAAGACCAGGATACGATAGAAAAGGCTGCCAAGCTTATAAAAAAAGATGTTTACCTGCCAAATAAACTAAAGCCTAAAAAGAAAAAAGGCGATTTCACCTTGATGGACCTGGCCGGTTTTTTAGCTATTGACGAGAACGAAGGCGAATTAGGCAGGATCATCAATATACAGGAGCTGCCCCAGCAGTTTGTGGCTACCGTAAATTACAAGAACTGCGAGGTGCTTTTCCCGCTCAATGAAGCCACCGTTAAGGGCATCGATGTAGTGAAAAGTATCGTTAGGGTTGATCTGCCGGATGGCTTGCTGGAGATTTATTTGGGTGACTGAGTGATTTAAAAATAAATGTCCAATATTTTTGCTAAAATGTAAAGCATATTTTACATTTGATCTATCAACAATAATAGATCATGAAAACCCGCTTCCTTTTCCCTAACTGGTTTCGTTACCTGGGCCTCGCTTGTTTCCTACTGCATCTGCCGGTTATGCTGCTTTTTAATCAGTACCACGATATGGATAGCAAGGCTCCGGGTTTATTTAATGGGCCGCATGTATTTTTCATTTTTACAACATTAATGGTGACGGTTGGCTTGTTCTTTTTCGCGTTTTCTAAAGAAAAGGTAGAGGATGAACAAATTATGCAATTGCGCCGCGACTCACTGCAATGGGCGGTTTACTTTAACTATTTAGTCCTGATAACCACACTGGTTTTTACTGAACACATGGAGATGGGGCATATTTTGATGTTGAATATGTGGACCCTATTGCTGTTCTTTATATTTCGGTTCCAATGGTGCATCATCCGGAACAATTGGTTGGCTAATAGAGAGCATTGATATGACGAACAAACTACGCGTAGAGCGCGCCATCAAAAATATTACCCAGGCCGAGCTGGCGGATTTGATTAATGTCTCCCGCCAAACCATCAATACCATCGAAAGCAATAAGTATGTGCCTTCAACGGTTCTGGCTTTGAAAATTGCGAGGGTTTTCGGCAAAACGGTAGAGGAAATATTTCTACTGGAGGAGGAAGACTAGCCTGGCTTTGGAGCAAGGAGCAAGGACAAAGGTTTTTATTCCGGGAATTTTGGACGAAAAAAGAACAAGCAGCTTCGCCTTTCACCTTTGGCCTTTCTCCTTAATCTTTTCACCTTTCGGACTTATGCGGACTTCCGGACCTCCCGACTTTCCGCCAAACAAACTATCTTTGCCACATGCGTTTCGATATCATCACTGTATTGCCTGGTTTGCTGAATAGTCCGTTTGCTCATTCTATTCTGCAGCGTGCACAGAAGAAGGGCTTGGCCGAGATCGTGGTGCATAACCTGCGCGATTATGCCACCAACAAACACAAAAGTGTCGACGATTATCCATTTGGCGGCGGCAGCGGCATGGTAATGACCATCGAACCTTTTGCGCTATGTATTGAAAAGCTTAAAGGCGAACGCGATTATGATGAGGTGATCTTTCTGACACCTGATGGAGTAACATTGAACCAACCTATTGCCAACCAGTTATCCATTAAACAAAATATCATCCTGCTTTGCGGGCACTATAAAGGAATAGATCAACGTATCCGAGATCTGTTCGTGACCCGCGAAATATCCATCGGCGATTATGTACTTTCGGGTGGCGAGTTACCTGCAGCCGTTTTGGTTGATGCGGTAGTGCGTTTGATACCGGGTGTATTGAGTGATGAAACCTCGGCACTTTCTGATTCGTTCCAGGACGATCTGCTGGATGCACCGGTTTACACCCGCCCGGCAGACTGGAATGGGCATAAAGTGCCCGATATTTTATTGAGCGGCAATACGCCCGAAATTGAGAAATGGCGATTTGAACAAGCGGTGGAAAGGACGAAAGAGCGGAGGCCGGATTTGTTGAAATAAGGACAAAAAGCTGCTAATTAGAAACCTCCCACCATCACGATCATTTTAATCCTATAAAAGTCTCTTCATATTTTTTCAAAACATACTTTTTAAATCAAAATAAATTCCCTATTATTGCAAGCCGATTTTTACGGGTTAAAAATTGCGTTTAGAGCTTAAAATCATGGATTTAATAAAATTTGTTGAAGAGCAGTCAATCGAAAAAAAGCAGGCTCCTGCATTTAAGGCAGGTGATACTGTAAGCGTGCACTATAAAATACGCGAAGGTAACAAGGAACGTATCCAGGTTTACCAGGGTGTTGTTATTCAACGTAACAGCGTTGGTGCAAGCGAAACTTTCACTGTTCGTAAAGTATCAAATGGCGTAGGTGTTGAGCGTATCTTCCCTATCAACTCGCCAAATATCGAAAAGATCGAAGTAAACAGCTACGGCAAAGTACGCCGCGCTAAATTGTTCTACCTGCGCGAACTTACCGGTAAAGCTGCCCGTATCAAATCGAAAAGAGTTTAACTTTTTTATACACTGAAAATATTTAAGCCCTGGTAAAATTCGCCGGGGCTTTTTATTTGACACGATTGCGGGATATTTTTTTAATAGGTAGGATAAAGGAATGATCGATTAAAAATGTCATTGCCAAGAACTGGGCGGATGGAGCGGGGGAGCAATGAAGCAATCGCAAGGATGCAAGTACCTGCGATGTCTATTAACCGAGTAATCAAATACAACCGCGGCTAAAAGTATACCTTGAGCTTATCATGTAGTAACCAGCACATAGTTCCATACTGGCAATTCGCCAATCGCATTTATCGGTTTATTTCGGATATATTAAACAGCCTTAACCGCTTTGGTTGGCTTCGGTTCTGCCAGTTCTGCAAGTACAGTTCTGCCGCCTTTTACTACTTCACCAATTTCTACGTTGATCTTTGTTCCCAAAGGTAAAAATACATCTACACGGGAGCCAAATTTGATAAAGCCAAATTGAGCACCCTGCTCTACCTGATCGCCTTCTTTTACATACCAAACAATACGGCGGGCAAGCGCGCCTGCTATCTGTCTGAACAATACTGTTGCCCCGTTTTGATGCTGGATCGCTATTGTGGTTCGTTCATTTTCGGTAGAAGATTTTGGATGCCAGGCTACCAGGTATTTGCCTTTATGGTATTTAAAATAGCTAACTACGCCCGAAATGGGGTTGCGGTTAACGTGCACATTAATAGGCGACATAAATACAGAAACCTGTATACGTTTGTCTTTCAAAAATTCGCTTTCCTCGGTTTCTTCAATCACCACTACTTTGCCGTCGGCAGGGCAAAGCACAAATTTTTCATTGAGTTCGATATGGATATTGGGGCTGCGGAAAAATTGTAGTATGATGAGGAATAATACGCCCGACAGTATGTAGATGACCCACTTTACAAAATGTGCCGAAGGGAAATAGAATTGAACAACGGCGTTTAGCACAAATATTACTAATATGGTTAGGGCCATCGATGTATAGCCTTCTTTATGGAATTTCATTGACAGAATATTTGAAGCAAAATTAAAAAATAGAAATTAAGTAGAGGTATGCAAATACAATTGGTGCCGAAAGCAGCAAACCGTCAAACCTGTCGAGTAATCCGCCATGGCCCGGAAGTATGCCACCCGAATCCTTGATATTGATACTGCGTTTGAACATTGACTCCACAAGGTCGCCCAGCGTACCGAATAAACCGATCAGGATGGCAATTGATACCCAATGCCGCCATGAAAGGTCGGTATAAAATATACTTAGCACAAAACCTGCCGCCGAAGCGATCAGTACACCACCGATAAAACCTTCCCAGGTCTTTTTTGGGGAATGCCTTTCAAACAATTTGGTTTTGCCGAATAAATAGCCGCTCAAATAAGCGCCGGTATCATTGGCCCACAAGATGACCAGAAATCCTAACGGAATATGAAAATTAAATTCGCCGCCACTATAAGCCAAACTGTGAAAAAAGATAAATGGCGTCATTACATAAATAATTCCCAGAAAAGTAAATGCAATATTATTGAACGGACTTTCTGTCGCCTGGTAAAGCTCGGCTATAAATATTGCAGCCACAACTACCGGAACAAATACTACGGCCAAACCAAGGAAATGTAAATTAACAAGCGCATTATAACCTACCAGGGTAAAAAAGCCATATACCAATGTTGCTACCAGCAAACCCAGTACAACATTAGGTTTGGCAGTCCCTTGTTTTATCAGGCCATAAAATTCCCATAGGGAAAGTAAAGGCAATATCAAATAAAACAAATCAAACACATGGCGACCCAATAGCAGGGAGCCTATCATCACGATAACAAAAAAAAAGCCTGTAATTGCGCGGGTTTTCATGAATTCAATTGGTTCAGGATAATGGCTTCAATGGCGTTACTAAAATCGTGCTGGTGAACATAAATACCAATATCGCCGAAAGTTTGATGCGATGAGTCTTGCTTATTCAACAATACACTATTTATTTGATGTTCAAGGAGCATTTTTTTCACTATTTCGGCCTGGTAATAATTGGTTGATGAAAAGATTTTAATCCAGTTCTTCTCCATGATGCCTGTTATACCATTTGGTTGAAATATACCAATAAATGGCAAAAAACAGGAGTGTTGCAGCAAAACTAATGATGTAACCGGTATTGTTAAACATTTGCGGAACGTTTGGATCCTGCGTAATGATTTTTTTCTGAAAAAGAAAGGTCCACACAACGATGGTGCCGTTATTAACAAAATGCGCCAAAATTGACGGCCAGACACTTCCGCTCCAATAGGTAAAATATCCAAACAGCAAGCCCAGGAAAAGACGGGGAATAAATCCCAAAAATTCCATGTGAAAAGCGCTGAAAAGTATTGCGGTGATCCAGATAGCCACATGCGGATTCTTCATCCAGTTGATAAATACAGTTTGCATGCAACCGCGAAATAACACCTCTTCCACGAGTGCGGTAAGTAAACCAATGAACAGCAGGTCAAATATCATGTCGCCGATATTATTCATTTGCATCATGGCGTCATTGGCCCTGCTCAATGTATCTTCATCTTCAATCATCCATTTAGGTAGATTGAAATGCTGGTTTTGGATACCCAGGTATTCTATTAATGGAACAGCCAGCATCATTGTTAAAAACGATCCAGCCAAAAGCAATCCGGGAAATTGAAAATTGTTTTTTAGGTATTCGTTAGGTTCCGCCTTAACAACACGGTAAACAAAAATGATAGGCGTGATCAAAATAGGCAAGGTAGTGCCAGTAAATTGTAATATCCAAAGCGAGGTATGGGCCTGCTGGGTCGAAAGATCGAATTTTAAAACAGCATTAAGGATATTTGGTCCGAAGCGGGCGCTGATGATAATGACTGCTATCAACTGGCCAATAATAATGGTCCCAATTAATAAGCCTGAGAGTATTAAAAACTGCAAACCAGGATGTATCGGCTTGTTAGCGACGGGGTTAGAAGGGCCTTCTGACATAATTTGGCTTAAAATTCGTATTTTTGGCTGCTCAAAGATACGCATGTCTGTACAAATAGGAAATATCAACCTGGGAGAGTTCCCACTGCTGCTGGCACCGATGGAGGATGTGAGTGATCCGCCCTTCCGTTTTGTGTGTAAGCAAAATGGAGCTGATATGATGTACACCGAATTTATTTCGAGCGAAGGTTTGATCCGGGATGCAGCAAAGAGCCGCCAGAAACTGGATATTTTTGAGTACGAACGACCTATTGGTATCCAAATATTTGGGAGCGACATTGAGCACATGCGCGAAGCCACCGAGATAGCTTCCCTGGCAAACCCTGATCTGATCGATATCAATTATGGTTGTCCGGTAAAGAACGTAGCTTGCCGCGGTGCGGGTGCCAGTTTGTTGCAGGATATTGACAAGATGGTTGCCATGACCAAAGCAGTTGTTGAAGCAACGCATCTTCCGGTAACGGTAAAAACCCGCCTGGGTTGGGACGATAATACTAAAAATGTTGAAGAGGTAGCGGTACGATTACAGGATGTAGGTATTAAGGCCCTAACCATACACGGGCGTACGCGCTCGCAGATGTACAAGGGTGTTGCCGACTGGACATTGATCCGCGCAATCAAAAAAAATCCGTGCATAAAAATCCCCATTTTTGGAAATGGTGACATCGATTCGCCACAAAAAGCAGCCGATTGGCGGATGGAATTTGGCGTAGATGGCATGATGATAGGACGTGCAGCAATCGGTTACCCCTGGATTTTTCGGGAAATCAAACATTTTTTTGCTACCGGCGAAATGCTTGAAAAGCCTACGATCGCCGAACGTGTAGAAGTTTGCCGAACCCATTTACAAAAATCAATTGAGTGGAAAGGGCCAAAAACAGGCATTTTTGAGATGCGGAGGCACTATTCAAATTATTTTAAGGGTATTGATCATTTTAAAGAATACAGGATGAAACTGGTTACCGCTTCAACTTTTGACGAGATCAACGATATATTATTGGAAGTTGCTGACAATTACAGCGCAGAAATGGCTTGATATTTGAATAAGAGATTTATATTCGAATCATTCACAAACCCATGATTACAACTATTACTGATGGTGTTAAGGTTTCGGTAGAAACGATCTACCAACCAGAATACTCTAACCCGGCCAACGACCATTACATGTTCGCTTATAAAATAAGCATTGAAAACGTTGGGAATAATTCCGTGCAATTATTGCGCAGGCATTGGGAGATATTTGACTCAAACGGCGCTAAAAGAGAAGTAGAAGGTGTTGGTGTAGTAGGTCAGCAGCCAATAATTGAACCTGGTAATACGCACGAATACGTTTCGGGCTGTAACCTTAAAACAGATATGGGCAGTATGAAAGGCGAATACCAGATGACCCGCTTGTTGGATAACGCTATATTTGATGTTAAAATCCCTGAATTTTACCTGGTTGCTCCGTACAGGATGAATTAACCGGCTCTTAAATAAACTGGATCCCCCGGACTAATAACCCGGGGGATTTTTGTTTACGTCCCTTTTTCGTGTTTTTCGCGTTCCTGTTGTGGTGGGCGCTGTTGCTGTGGCCTTTGTTGTTGCTGCTGCGGCCTTTGTTGCTGCTGCTGTGGCCGTTGTTGCTGCGGTTGCGGCCTTTGTTGTTGCTGCTGCGGCCGTTGTTGCTGCGGTTGTGGCCTTTGTTGCGGTTGTTGCGGCCTTTGTTGCGGTTGTTGCGACCTTTGTTGCTGTTGCTGTGGTTTTTGTTTTTCCTGTTTTTGCGTCCGGGGCTGATTTTGTTGCTGACCTTCGCGAGAACCTTCCTGCCTTGAACTATTGCCTGGTCTTGCTTCGGGTTTATAGGAATTTGCACGCGCTACAGCTGGAGTAGCGGGTCGGCCATGATTGGCTTTGGCAAATGCATCACGGTCACTGTGCGCTGCCTGTTGGTGAAATTGCTGAGTTCTTGTAGGCTGCAGATGATGTTCATTCATAGCTCTCTGTTCCTCAGGTCGCGGCCTTGCCGGTACGCCATCATGGCCACCATTAAAGCTTACACGATTATTTACTATCGTGTTTCTTTGTATTACCGTCCGGTCAATGTAAGTATTATGAATAAAAGTCCGGTTAACATTTACTACCGCAGTATTATAACGGAAATGGTCACCGTACCAGCCTCCACCGGCAAACCCAACGCCGAAAAATCCGCCGCCGTAATTTATACCTCCGTAAAAACCTACATGCCGACCCCAATAGCCGGGATGAAAGCCGTAATATCCGCCATCATAACCCCAGTAACAGGGTGTCCATAAATAACCCGGATTTGGTGGTGCAACCCATACACCCGGTACCCAATAATAATCGCCTTCATTCGGATCCCAGGCCCAATAGCCGGGTTGCCATAAATAGCCGTCAACGGGACATTCGGGCTGTACATATACTGGTATTTCGGGGGGGGCAAAACTTGCCTGTATCGATACGCCTACGTTGATCTGGGCGCTCGCTTTGGTAGCTGGTAAAAACATCACAGCTGCCGCCAGTCCCATAACAATTAGTAATTTTTTCATTTCGGTAGATTTGTTTGTATAACATCAGTTATTGCAAACAGTTTTACCGGCTTAGTCAGGGGCAGGGTCGTGCGGCAATCAATCTTCGATATGGTACTCTTT
>CAISPD010000053.1 GCA_903887275.1 uncultured Mucilaginibacter sp. | reverse complement strand
TGAATTCAAGAATTTCCAGATTTTAAAATTTTGAACAGCTTTTTTACAAATCGACAAATTTAGCATTCCCAATCAGCCAATAATTTAACATTCAGGCAATTCGAAAATGCACATAACGAATAAAATCGAAATAATTCGGATATTTGACCTCCAATTAATCTTAATCGTTAAACAATTCAGAACAAAATGCTAGCTCCACAAGGTAGCTTCATTATGTTTAAAGAACAAAAAACTCAATGAAAATCGCAGTAGTAGGTGCCACCGGATTAGTAGGCACTAAAATGTTGCAGGTTCTAGAAGAACGCAACTTCCCCGTAACAGAATTGATTCCCGTAGCTTCAGCCAAAAGTGTTGGTAAAGTAGTAATTTTTAAGGGTAAACCTTATAAGGTAGTTTCTGTAGAGGATGCGATAAAACAGAAACCCGACCTGGCCCTGTTTTCGGCTGGCGGGAGTACTTCATTGGCACAGGCACCACTATTTGCTGCTGCCGGAACAACGGTAGTTGACAACTCTTCGGCATGGCGCATGGATCCTACCAAAAAACTGGTAGTTCCTGAGGTTAATGCAGATGTATTGACCGCTGAAGATAAGATCATTGCCAACCCCAATTGCTCAACCATTCAAATGGTAGTGGCCCTAAAACCGCTGCACGATAAATACAAGATCAAAAGGATCGTAGTATCAACTTACCAGTCGGTTACCGGTACTGGTGTTAAGGCTGTGGATCAGCTGTTCAACGAACGCAAAGGTATTACCGATGGACCAATGGCCTATAGTTACCCCATCGACCTTAACGTTATCCCTCATATTGATGTGTTTACCGACAATGGCTACACCAAAGAGGAAATGAAGATGATCAAAGAAACCCAGAAGATCATGGGCGACGATAGCATCAAAGTTACCGCAACTACGGTTCGTATCCCAGTTATCGGCGGTCATTCTGAATCCGTGAATGTGGAGTTTGAAAACGAATTCGACCTGGCCGAATTAAGGGCCATCCTTGAAAAAGCACCGGGCGTGATCGTAACTGACGACGTAGCCAACCTGAAATACCCGATGCCGCTTGACGCACACGAAAAAGACGAAGTTTTTGTGGGCCGTTTACGTCGTGACGAAAGTCAGCCTAAAACCCTCAACGCCTGGATCGTATCCGATAACCTGCGCAAAGGTGCTGCAACCAATGCCGTACAAATTGCCGAGTATTTGGTGGCGAAGCATTTGATTGGGCAGGGTGTAGAGGCTTAAACGCTAGTTATTCAACAAAATAGGATAGGGATGATCGGGAGATTATCCCTATTTTTATTTCTATGAAATACCTAAGTCTTTTTCTTGCTTGCTTTTACTGTTTTATTAGCTCTTGCCTTTTTGCCCAAGCTCCGCAGCAGATTGAAGCGAATCTTATAAAATCATTTAAAAGAATAGATTTTTGGTTTGAGAAGACCAGGGATACAACTTTTGATATCGTCGGGGCCAATGATTCATTAGCAAAAGCAAACGTTGATTTTGCCAATAAGCTTAAACATTATATCGAGAAATTTCCATCAACAATAACTTACCCTTTCGCTTCGCTCAAAAAAAGCGGACTGGATATAATAACTTCTTCAGATGGACTATTAAGGATCTATGCATGGGATACCTGGACCGGCGGTACCATGCATAATTTTGAAAATGTGTTGCAGTACAAAACTGGTGTAAATACAGCGGCTATCATCGATACTACAAAAAATGAAAAGGATTACGTATTCAGCTACGATGACTTATACACCATGAAGGCTAACGATAGAACTTACTATCTGGCAACCTACCTCGGCGTATATTCAACCAAAGATTCAGGTCGCGGCATACGGATTTTTGCTGTCGAAAACGGAAAGTTGAACAATGACGTGAAGTTGATCAGGACAGGTTCAGGATTGCACAGCCATTTATATTACGACTACAATTTCTTTTCGGTTGTCGATATTCCCTACGAAAAGCGCCCCACTATCATATTCGACAAAGGCACCAATACTATCAGTTTACCACTGGTCGACGGCAATCATAATGTGACTAACAAACGTATCCTGTACAAATTCAATGGGCAGTATTTTGAGCGGATTAGGAATTAGCTTATAACTTTTCGTTATAGGTTTCTTATTTTTGGACATGATCTCCTTCGCACACCGGGTATTTATAGAAGTAGCTGCCAATTTGAGCTTTTCAAAAGCCGCGCAGGTGCTTTTTATTACCCAGCCAGCGATCAGCAAACATATCAAGCTGCTGGAAGATCAATATAAAGTTCCTTTGTTTGAGCGCAAAGGCAACAGTATACTGCTGACTGAGGCAGGAAAAAAACTGAACGAGTACCTGTTGCAGGCCACGGATATTGAGCGTAAAGTTGAATATGAGCTCTCGATCTTAAGCAATGTGTCAAAGGCTGAAGGACATTTACGATTAGGCGCCAGCACTACGATTGCTTTGTATATCTTACCTTCCATCCTGTCAGGTTTCCAGCGCGAATACTCCAATGTGCATGTACAACTGGTCAACCGCAATTCTGAATATATCCTCAACGCACTGCTTAACCACGAAGTTGATATAGGCATTATAGAGGTCGACAATAAACTCACAACGGTATCCTACAAGCCATTTATGAATGATGAGGTGATACCGGTATGTTCGGCTAAAAGTCCGCTTGCGGGCAAGTCGCTCAGTTTGAAACAACTCCTGAAAACACCGGTTGCTTTACGCGAACGCGGCTCCGGTACACTCAATGCTTTGCTGAAGGCACTGTCGGGCCACCATATCAAACCAGCGGACCTGAACGTTAAAATCCGTCTGGGCGGAACAGAGGCTTTGAAAAACTTCCTTCTGGCCGACCAATGCCTGGGCTTCATGCCCCGCCCTTCCATTACCCGGCAACTGGCGGAAGGCGACCTCATAGAAGTGCCGATTGAAGGGCTAAAAATCACCCGTGAATTTTATTTTATCCGAAGAAAGGGGACAGAAGATTTTGGCTTGACCAGTAATTTCCTCAACTACGCCTTGAAATATGTTTAGCAGTTTTTATTTTATTTATGCCTAAAGCTATCATCATAGGAGCCGGCGTAGCCGGTATTGCCACCGCAATGCGCCTGGCAATCAAGGGTTACGAGGTTGAAGTATTTGAGGCGAACGCCTATCCCGGCGGTAAATTAAGCGAGTTTAAACAGGACGGTTTTCGTTTTGATGCCGGCCCTAGCCTGCTTACCATGCCGCAATTTATCGATGAGCTTTTTTCACTGGCTGGCAAGGACCCCAAAGACTATTTCCAATACCAGCAATTGCCGGTTATCTGTAAATATTTTTACCCTGATAAAACCCAAATAACCGCCTGGGCCGATAAGGATAAATTTATTGAAGAGCTAAGCAAAGCAACCTTTGAACCAAAAGAAAACCTGGTAAGAGGCATCGAAAACAGCGCAAAGATATACAGGGCAACACACGAGGTCTTCCTGGAAAGTTCGCTGCATCAGTTTAAAACTTTCTTTAGCAAGAAAGGATTCAAGGCTTTGTTCCGCTTATCGCAGATCGATTCAAAACGAACGATGCACAGGGCGAATGAAAGCTTTTTCAGAAGCAAAAAATTGGTGCAGTTTTTTGATCGTTACGCTACTTATAATGGGTCCGACCCCTACAGGGCACCTGCCACCTTAAGCGTGATCCCACATCTGGAGCAGCAATATGGCGCATGGTTTCCTGCAGGTGGCATGTATGCCATCGTAAAAAGCCTGGTAAAACTGGCGAAAGAATTGGGGGTAAACTTTAATTTCAATAACCCGGTTAATAGCATCATCCTTGAAAATAAAAAAGCAGTAGGAATAAAAGCAAGTAATGGTATACATAAAGCGGATATTATTGTATCCAATTCTGATGTTTGGTGCACTTACAAGCGTTTATTGGCTAACCATCCCGAACTTCATCCCGATAAACTATTGACCCAGGCGCGCAGCAGTTCGGCACTGATATTTTACTGGGGAATAAAAAAGCAGTTTGAACAATTGGACCTGCATAATATATTTTTCAGCAAGGATTATAAAGCTGAATTTGATGCCATCTGGCAACAGCAAACTATTGGCCCTGACCCAACCGTTTACCTCAATATCAGCTCGAAACTTGAGCCCGGCGATGCGCCAGAAGGCTGCGAAAACTGGTTCGTAATGATCAATGTTCCGGCCAATAACGGGCAGGACTGGGATAAACTTATTAAAGAAGCCAAACAAAATATCCTCAACAAACTATCCGGTATATTAAGGGAAGATATCGCCGCGCTAATTGCTTCCGAAACCATTTTGGACCCACGGTCGATCGAAAGCAAGACCTCTTCGTACCAGGGTTCTATTTACGGCACCAGTTCAAACGACCGCTTTGCGGCTTTTTTACGGCATGCCAATAAATCGTCAAAAATTAACAACCTGTATTTCTGTGGCGGAAGCGTACACCCCGGAGGCGGGATACCTCTTTGTTTGTTGTCGGCTAAGATCGTAAGCGAACTTACGCCAAATGCTTAGACCCGATAAAACTAAATTCAGTCTTTAACCAAAGCCGCAAGCGCCTCAATAAACTTTGGCGAATCGTTCAGGCTATCTACCAGTTGCACAACTTCGCCGCCGAGGGCTTTGAATTCGTCGCCGTATTCAACAGGTACTTCGTAGAGGGTTTCCAGGCAGTCTGCCACAAATGCAGGGCATAATACCAACAGGCGCTTTTTACCTGCTTTGGCCAGCTTTTCAACCACGTCGCTGGTATAGGGTTGTACCCAGGGATCATTACCCAGGCGCGACTGGAAGCAAATGCTATAATTCTCTTTTGCTATGCCCAGCTTTTCGGCGATCAGCTTGGCTGTATTGTGCGACTGTGCCGAATAACAAAACCGGTTGGCATCAGTCAGCACTTCACAACATTCGGATACTTTGAGGCAATGATTAAAGGTATGGTCAGATTTTTTCAACTGACGCTGCGGCAAGCCGTGGAAACTGAACAGGATATGATCAAAATTTTCGGGACCATGTTTGCGGGCGTTGTCGGCGAAGGTTTCTATCATCAATTCGTTATCGTGGAAGGAATTGATGAATTTTATGGTAGGCTTTGTAGGCCATTCGGCTACCAGTTCCATCACTTTATCATATACCGAACCCGAACTTGCAGAAGCATATTGCGGAAATAAAGGGATAACTACAATATCATAGATAAGCGCATCCTTCAATTTTTGTAAAGCAGAAGCAATAGAAGGGCTTTGGTAACGCATACCCAGCTCAACCTGGTATTCGTCACCCAGCCTTTCCTGCAACAGTTGGTGCTGAAGTTTACTGTAATGAAGCAAAGGTGAGCCTGTTTCCGCATCCCATATCTTTCGATACAGTTTTGCCGATTTAGGTCCGCGTATGGGTGCAATGATTCCCTTAACCAGCAAAGTGCGGGCAATTGGGTTAATATCGATAACCAGGGGGTCCATCAAAAATTCACGCAGGTATTTGCGTACATCGGCGTTAGACGGGCTATCAGGTGTGCCCAGGTTGACTAATAAAACTCCTTTTTTGCTCATAATGAGTGGCAAAAATAAGATAAAGCAACGGCTTTACGCAGCAGCTACCATCAGCAAAATGTTATTTTGTTTTAGGGAGAAGAAAAAATATCAGAATTGCTCCAGCGTAGCTTTCACCTGTTCCATTAACCACATGGGGGTAGATGTGGCCCCGGCAATGCCTACGGTATCTCCGGGTGCAAACATGGCTTTGTTGAGTTCTTCAGGTGAGGATATGAAATAGGTATCTGGATTATGTTTCCTGCATACTTCGAATAGCACCTTTCCGTTTGACGATTTGCGCCCTGAAACAAATACTATCTTATCGAATTTAACGGCAAAAGCCGGCAGATCTTTATCACGGTTAGAAACCTGACGGCAAATGGTATCATTGGCTTTCACCTCATATCCACGTGCCAGCAATTCGCTTTTGATCTGATAAAACTTATCGGTGCTTTTGGTGGTTTGACTGTATAGGGTAAATTTTGCAGGAAGTTCAGCGCCGTCTAATTCGGAAATATCCTGGAAAACCATGGCCTCGTTATTGGTTTGACCCTGCAGACCCACAACTTCGGCATGACCATGTTTACCAAAAATCAATATTTGTTCCTTGTCATCATACGAGGTCTTGATCCGGTTCTGTAGTTTCAAAACAACCGGGCAAGAAGCGTCGATCAGTATTATATTGTTTTCGAGTGCCAGTTTATATGTTTCCGGCGCTTCACCATGTGCTCTGATCAGCACCTTTTCATTATGCAGATCTTTTAGCTGTTCATGTTCGATGATGCGAAGTCCTTTGGCTTTAAGGCGTTCAACCTCTTCGTCGTTGTGAACAATATCGCCCAGGCAATAGAGATAGCCGTCCTCGGCCAGTATTTCTTCGGCCATATCAATGGCGTAAACAACGCCAAAACAAAACCCCGAATCCTGGTCAATGCTTACCTTCAGATTATACTCGCCCATAATACAAAGTTATTGTTTTTATGATTACACCAATGCTGATGTGATTGCACCGATCAGAATTTTACAATATGATTGAATGGCGCTAAATTTCAGTTTATGTCTGGATCAATTAATAAAGTAATGCAAGCCAAAAAACAAAAACTCGGTCAGCAGAAATACCAATGGAACCAGGTTTTGCTTTTTAAATTTAAATGCTTCAAATAAGCATAGCATTAAAACACTCACGATAAACCAACTTACAAAGTTGCTCAGTGGAATTTTGTTATTGGCCCATTGCCAATAATCAAGTTTGATTGCGGCAGGCTCAACCACCATATCAAGCAGCACCAACAAAAATGCACCAATGATGACTCTTGCCGCTATGCTTTTTAACCTGGTTTGTTGCATTACCACGCCGATGGTATAGGTCAGCAAAAGCCAGTTGATACCAATTATTAAAGGCACACCCCAAAGTTTTGGTCCCAATGTATCGTGGTATTCATAGTTACCGAAAGGCCAGTGCCAGTGGATACCGATAAACTCAACGGCAAAACCAGCCAGGATCACTACTAGCGCATAACGAAAGAATTGCGCTCCCAGCGATTGGTGATTGAGCGCAATAATAACAAACATCAACAGCAGGTGCCAGGGCACCAGGGAGATGAATGCAGGCCTCATTTGCGCTATCGAAAAGCCAAGAAAACCTACTGTATGTAAAATAATGATGAGGGCTATCCATACCCACTGCCGGTTATTCATCATATATTTCTGCCTTTCCAAACGGTTGTTTTGGTGAGGTAACGTTGTATAGCCGAAAACGCAATAAGCAACATGCTGAGCATTTGCAGCGGATGTAAAATAATATTACGCAACACCCCCTGACCGGCAAGCAATGAAACCATAGCCCTGCTGATGACAATAAGGGTGATCATCATTGCAATCAAATTGGCATTCAGGGTTGATAACACTACCATCGGGCCAACAAACAACAGAATCAAAAACGTCAAAAAACTGATCAGGTTATAATTGAACGCCGCAAGGAAGTTTTTACCAAAGCCATCCACAGCTTCTGCATAGCTTCTGTACATGCGACAGTTAACCATACCATTTGCTAACAAACTTTCTCCATTGAAACCCGCTGCCTTAATATTCTTCATTATTTCTACATCCTCCACAATTTTTTCCTTTACTTGCTGGTGCCAGTGCTGACTTCGATATACCTCCGCATCAAAAAGCATGAATTGCCCGCTTGCAGCCGCAACAGAACGGTTTTTACTCAGGTAAACCAGTCGCAAGGGCAGCAGGTTAAGTAATAAGTAGTGCATCAGCGGAACTGTAGCGCTTTCACCTAAACTTTCCATCTTTTGGTCAGTAAACAGGCTAAGAAGTGCAAGCTTTCTGGCGTACATCCGGTGTACCGCACTATTTATCGCCCCGTTCAACAACTGTACATCGGCATCTACAAAAAGCAAGAGATCCCCACGCGCGTGCTGGGCTAGCTGATGGCAGGCGTAGTTCTTCCCAAGCCAGCCACCTGCAAGCTCTTTACCCCTTACCACCCTAAAAGCCTGGTGTCTGCTGGCAAAAGCCGTGCAAAGTTCATACGTATTATCACTTGAATTATCATCCAGTATTATTACTTCATAATTTTGATAATCCTGCTTTTGAATAGAAAGAAGCAGGTTCAGGATATTTTCTTCTTCGTTACGGGCTGGTATAAGGATGGAAACAAAATCGGTATAGTTTTTATTGATGCGCCTCAGTTTGGGATCGGACACAAAATTAAACAGCGTCACCACAAAACGCAGGATAATAAAAATAAAGGTGACGTAAATGGCTATAAACACGTTTTATAAAACTATGGCGTTCTGTTCGGCTTTTTTGCCTGCGTAAAATTCCTGGTACTGATTTTCAATTTGATCCGAAGATATTTTGCTGCCTCCAATATTTTGCAGGTAAATTGTGGCTGTAGGCTTTTTATGACGTAGGTATTGCACAAACGTTGCGGCAAAAACAAGCTGACATTTCCCTTCGGATGTATCCAAAATTCGCCCAATTCCCTTTTCGAATTTTACCTGATCAACAAAATTAGCATGAAGTTTGCCTTGCGGAAATAGCAGCACCAAATTTCGGGGATCTTTTAATAAATCGGCAGCATAGTGGAGGGACGCAAGCAGGTCGCGCGAACCTTTCTTTACCGAAAAAACTCCCCCGTATCGCACAAAAGGCTGCGCTCTGGTAGTCTCCTCCAGTGCCATTACATGGAATCTCTTTTTAAAATGTATGCGGTTTACCACAAACAAGATAAGTGAATCCCAATAGCTAAAATGATTTGACACCAGCAAAACCGACTTATCAGCATCAATATCAATCGGTTTAAAAACCAACTCATGAAAATGCCTCCTCACCGCCCATCTCGTATAGGCATGCAGGAACCAGCGGATGATGACGTTTTTTTTGTTTTTATGCATTTGTGCTTAGTGATTTGTGGTTTGTGATAAGTTTACTGGTTAACTGGTGAGTAGGGCGGTTTTATCGTTGATTATCTTTTGTTAAATTAACTAATCACCAGTCAACTAATCACAAACCTCAATGTTCAACTTTTACCTGTGCCACCAAAGCCTCTTGATGGCAAGTATTGATATTGCTTACCAGATCGTCAAAAGCAATTTCGCCGGCAACACCGCAATCAAAAAGATGAATATAGGCCGATGGTTTCAGACTTTCGAAATAATCGATCAGCACACAACTATAAACTACCTGACAGGGGCCTTTGATATTTTTGATCATCCTATCGATACCACGTTCAATCATAACCTGGGTGGCATGGTTCGAGATAAGCTCCCCTTGCGGGAATACTACAACCAGGTTTGCCGGGTCGTTCAAGAGTCCGGCGGCATATTGTAAAGACTTAACCATCTCCCTTGTACCCTTTTCTATCGAGAACCCACCGAAGCAATTGAACAATCTGCGCTTTTCTAAATGGTCATGCTGCATCATAATATACAGGTTACGGTGCAGGTGCCAGTAGGCCAGATAATTACCAAAAAAGCCATCCCACCAGCTAAAATGGTTGCATAGCAGCAGGATGGAATGACCTGGCTTTGGCTCAAAGGGCAATACTTCTATGCGGTTAAAAGCCCTGCGCATGCGGTAACGCATGTACTTAGCAAATATATTGCTCATCCATTTGATGCGGCGGGCAGGTATCATGGCTTAAAATTATCCTATTTATTTTGGATTTATTGAGATTCTACCTGAAAAAACGATGCCATTCCGAACGAGCAGTGGAATGCGGTGGGTTAGTTGGGTGTCATCCTGAGCTTGTCGAAGGGTGAGTGCGGTGGGGGCAGGTGGTGTTGTTCCGGGGCACTAAGGTACTTTGTTCAAGGGACAAGCATCCCCCGCTCATGGCCGCGGAGGCCTAGTCACTTTGTCGCGCCAAAGTAACCAAAGGCGCACCCGTCATCGCAAATGCCTCTTTACCCGCAGGCCTTTTCGCCGCAAAATAAAACAGAACCACAGGCAAGCGCTATGTTATCTGATATTGGAAAAATTGTCCTTGCGAGGAGCAAGCAAGGACGTGCGGGTTGGCTGCGACGTGGCAATCGCAAGGTAAGCCTTTAGACAAGCATCCAAAAATCCCTAAATCGTATCTAAATACCCATCCAACCCTGCTACTACCAACCAATGTCCAAAAGGCACTTCCAGTACCTCTACCCTATCCAGTTTTGCTATAAATGGTTTGGCGGGACCTATCGGGAACAGTTTATCATCCTTGCCAAATACCAGGGTAGTTTTGATTTGGTATTGGTTGATCAGGGCCGCTACCTTATCCGTATCCGGCTTTAATTGCTTGATGATATTGAGGGTATAATAAACATCCTGCCGCTTTTTTGGGGTATCAATTTCGTTGAAGGCGATAGTGTGCAGGCTATCGTCAATAAACCCTACGCGTTTCAGATTTTTAAGGAGTGACGGTGCCAGCCATTTGCTTTTGGTAGCCATGCGGAAGAAGAATTTACCATGGGGGCGATGCATCAAAAAGTGAAAGCCTTTGTAGACCGATAGGCCATCCGGCGCCATCAGGATGATCTCATTTATCAAATCAGGGAACTCTTCGAGCAAAATCAAAGCAAAATTGGCGCCTATAGAATAGGCTAGCAGCGATACACGTTGTTTACCAAAAGCTTCGAACCATTGCTCCAGGTAACTCTTCAATATAGCCCTGGGCATACCCTGAAGGATGTCCTTTTCTGTCCAATGTTCATCTAACGCAGTATCGCCATGAAAAAAATGGTCGAAACCATATACATGGTATTTTGTCAGGATGGAATCCTTTAGCACATGGAATTGTCTGCCGGTCATGCCATACCCATGGAATGCCAGCATCGGCTTATTGCCGCTGCCATATTCGTGGTAATGTACCTTGCCCAGCCTGGGGATAGAAAGAAATCCCATAGCGGCAATATTAAGGATTTTTGTGCACTACTTGGAATTGCCTGATCCCGGGTAAAAAATCAGAAAGTAAAAAACCTCAGTACCAGAAAAAAGGAGGTGATCCTTTTTTACTGCACATCACTTTCAATCGCAACAATTTTATAGCCTTTTTTACCGTCGGGCGCAGTTGTCTCCTGGTAATAGATACCGTCATCAGAAACAAACAATGTTTGGCCGTTCAACCTTACCTTACGTGAATCTGCAGGTAGCGTATCGGTAATGTCGCCAACTTTCGGAACAACTGCTTCAGCGCCTGCACCATTATTTGTATTAAGCTGACCGTCTTTGCCCACAACCTGGTAAGCACTTGAACCATCGTCTTTAGTAATAGCCTGGTAATAAACACCATTCAACTCAAAATACTGTTGCCCATCAATAACTATCGACTGCGCTTTAGCAGGCAATTTATTTACCTCGGCACCTAATGGTGGCTCAACAACGGTATATTCGTCGTTATTATATTGATAGAAAAGCCCTTCACTATAATAGAAATTGATGCCACCCCACCAGAATGGATAGTAACCCCAGGGTAGGTAGCCAAAGCTAAGTCCCAACCAGGGGTAATACAAGCTACCATAATAGCCATGCGAATAAAAAAATCCGCCATGCCTGTCCCAGCCATAAGGGCGCGCATATACGCCACCTGCGGCATAACTATGTCCGTAACTACCCTGCACAAAACCGCGGTTAGCTAGTGTATGAATTCCATTTGCATTTACCGAACGAATATAACCGCGAGGCGCAACCACACCACCCCGAACACCTACTGACGGTCGTCCAGCATAACTGCGTACGCCAACATTGCTACTGCCGCGTGCTATCCCAACATTGTTACCATGGGAAACTGAAACACCGCCACCACCGCGACTACCGCCACCACCAATTGCAACACCGCGACTACCGCCGCCGCCGCCACTACTAGTATGACTACCTCCACCTCCGCCGCCACCTGAATGGCCTCCACGCTGGGCCATTGCTGGTACAGCTAATAAAATGCACAAAACTGCTGTTAAGCCGGCTTGTGTCGGATTTTGAAATATCGATTTCATCTTTTTATTATAATTAAATTATCGCCAAACAATCAGCATCAACCCTAAGCCCGTCGACTTATTATTTAATATGTCTATTAACGAAATTCTTTGCTTTTTATTGGCTATATAAAGATACGAAATACCCTGCCAAAGAAATTTCAGATTAGAGTATTCTAATGTATCAGTGATCATAGCAGCATTTACAGGCTCGGATCTAAATAATTTGACACTTTGAACGCAATGCCCGGACACATCATAAGGATGGCAACAGATGAATTCTGCTTTGATCAGTAAAATCAAAACAAAAAATCGGTAATTTTAACTAACCGATCATGAACCATCCTTTAATTGTAGTTATTGGCAGCACCAATACCGATATGGTAATTCGTGCAACCCATTTACCGGCTCCCGGAGAAACACTTCTTGGAGGTAGCTTTTTTATGAACCCCGGAGGCAAAGGAGCCAACCAGGCCGTCGCCGCAAAACGGCTTGGCGGAGATGTAACCTTCATTGCTAAAACAGGGAATGATATTTTTGGCGACACTGCCTTAAAACAGTTCAAAGCTGAAGGCATTAATACCAAATTTATGCTCCGGGATCAACATAACCCGTCGGGTGTAGCGCTGATAACGGTTGATGATCATGCCGAAAATACGATTGTTGTAGCATCAGGAGCTAACGGTACTCTTTCTCCAACGGACCTTGTACCTGCCGAAACGCTCATCAACAATGAAGCAATTGTTTTAGTACAACTCGAGATCCCATTGGAAACTGTTCAATTTGCCGCATCGCTGGCAGCTATGGGCGGCGCCAAACTTATACTTAACCCTGCTCCTGCACAGGTTTTGCCCGATGAACTGCTAAAGCAGGTTAGCATAATCACCCCAAATGAGACAGAAGCTGAAATGCTAAGCGGGCAAACTATTACTGACCTGGCTAGTGTACAGGCAGCAGCCTTGGCTATCAGATCGAGGGGCGTTGAGACGGTTATCATTACGCTTGGTTCCAAAGGTGCCTGGATTAGCAATGCCGAAATTGAATTGTTGGTTGAGGCTCCTTCGGTACAGGCCATAGATACAACCGCGGCCGGAGATGTATTTAATGGTGCCCTTGCTGTTGCCCTGAGCGAAGGCAGAACTTTGGCCGATGCTGTTGCATTTAGTTGCAAGGCTGCCGCCATCAGCGTCACCCGACTAGGCGCCCAGGCTGCAGCACCTTATCGTCATGAACTGAAAGAAGATTCTTTAAACCCTTCATAAATCGCTTATGTATATTGTTCACGCTTATCCCCAGGCCGTTTTATTTTGTATTATAACGATGCTTTGCTGGGGATCCTGGGCCAATACCCAGAAGATGGCAGGGAAAACCCTCCGTTTTGAGTTATTCTATTGGGATTATGTTATCGGGATCTTATTATTCTCATTGGTTTCTGCCCTCACGCTTGGTAGTGTAGGCTCCGAAGGGCGCAGCTTCAGCACCGATCTGCAACAAGCTTCTGCTAATAACATATTGAGCGCCCTTATTGGGGGTGTGGTATTTAACGCGGCGAACATCCTATTTTCAGCTGCTATTGCCATAGCCGGCATGGCTGTTGCTTTCCCCGTAGGTATTGGCTTAGCCCTCATCCTGGGTGTGCTTATCAATTATTTCGCAGCACAAAAAGGCGACCCGGTTTTGTTATTCATCGGCGTGGCTTGTATCACGCTGGCTATTATCCTTAATGCTATAGCCTACCTGAGAGCGGGTGGTACAGGCAAAAAAGTATCGCCCAGAGGTGTTATAATTTCATTAATTGCAGGCCTGCTGATGTCATTCTTCTATCGCTTCATTGCAGGGGCTATGGACCTGGATAATTTCGCGCACCCGGCTGCTGGTAAAATGACTCCTTATACCGCTGTATTTGTATTTTCGGTGGGTATCTTTCTATCCAATTTTCTGTTCAATACGCTTTTGATGAAAAAGCCCATCGATGGGCCGCCTGTTAATTATAAGCAGTATTTTTCTTACAGATTCCGAACACACCTGGTTGGCGTTTTAGGTGGATTGATTTGGGGGATCGGTAATTCGCTCAACCTGGTTGCAGCAGGCAAAGCAGGTCCGGCAATCTCCTACGGCTTAGGCCAGGGGGCAACCCTTGTAGCCGCATTATGGGGTGTATTTGTCTGGAAGGAATTTGCCAGTGCGCCCAAAGGGGTCAATGCCCGCTTAGCCGCCATGTTCGTGTTTTTTGTTGCCGGCCTTGGATTTATTATTTTCGCCGGGTCGTAGAGTTTAGTCGATGGTCGATGGTCGATAGTCCATGGTCGATAGTCCATAGTCCATAGTCCATAGTCCATAGTCCATTACCCCCCCCTAATGCCTAATGCCAAATGCCCAATGACCAATGCCCAATGACCAATGACTCAATCCCTATAAACAACCGTCTTTTTTGTTAAACTACTCTCTATTGCAAGTTCGATGATACGGATCGTTGTACGTGCCTGTTCTGGTTTTACGATCAGTTCATTTTCACCCAGGATGGCTTCGCGTACATTACTGAACAAATCCTGATAACGGCCGGGCTCGCTGGGGATAATCTCAGTGATAGTTTTACCGTTTTTGTCGTAAGTAACATGACCCCATATCTTTTCGGGTTCTATCCCCCATCCAGGCTCGTTTGGCCTATGACCGGCCTTCAGGGCTTCCTCCTGAACGTCCATTCCGTATTTTATAAAGGTACCGTTATAGCCGTAAATGGTATAAACCGGACCGGCTTCCTTCACCAGCATCCCGCCCTTTAACGTTACTTTTAGCCCCGGATACCATAAAATAAGTTCGAAATTATCTTCCACCTCCAATCCCCCCGGACGTTGAGTGATCAGAAAACAGGTGATTTCTGTTGGTTTGCCAAAAAGATCCAGCGTAGAATCTATAAGGTGTGCACCAAGATCATAGAATGTTCCTGATCCGGGCAGCGGCTTTTCACGCCAGGCCTCCGGCCGCAGGTTTAGACGATAACGATCGTAATGCACCTCCATTTCTACAAGCGTACCTAACAGGCCACTATTCAGCACTTTTTTCACCGTATTGTGGCCGCTGTCAAAACGCCGGTTATGATGCACGCTCAAAATCAGGTTTTGCTTTTCAGCCAAAGCAATAAGTTCATCAGCCTCGGCACTGGTGACCGTAAAAGGCTTTTCAACCAAAACATGCTTACCAGCTAACAGGGCCTTTTTTGTCCATTCAAAATGTGAAGTATTGGGCGAGCCAATCAGCACAAAGTCGATATCAGGGTCGCCAATGATCTCATCAGCAGAACTAACCACTGCAGCGTTCGGGTAAATCGATGCAGCAAGTTGCGCCCTGCCGGCATTTGAAGTACTGATCTTTGCCAGCTTAAAGCCCGGGTCGGCTTCAATAAAAGGGGCAAAGAATGTTTGCCCCGAGTTACCGAAACCAATCAGCCCGGTATTTAATATTTTTTTCATGATGTTTCTGTCAGTATGACCCTGATATCTTATTCGGGCAATTCCTTCAAATAAATATCCCTGTAATAAACATGGGTACCATGAGCCTGTAACTCGATCTGTTCTTTCGGGAAGATCGGCAATTTACGGTCCCAATAATTATCCATCACCACATTATCTACTACCAGCATACCATTGAAATAAACCGTCACTTTATCATCTTTCATGATTATATGAAAGCTGTTCCATTCACCTATGGCATTATCTGCCAGCTTTGAAGGTTTACTTTCATGTGCCTGGTTATTATACAAACCGCCTGAGCCTACCTGTGCACCTACTTCCACGCGTGAAGTATCCCAGATCTGCACCTGTGGCGAACCACGAAGGTAAATACCGGCATCACCTTTAGGCTCAATTTTCCAATCAACATACATGTCAAAATTGCGGTATTGTTTCACGGTACAAATATTGTCGCCATTACCACTAAAGTTCAGTACACTGTCTTTAACATACCAGCCAACACGCATGATGGAATCTGCCTTTTGTTGAGCTTTTGCCAGGGTAGCAGCATCCATTTTACTCCGTGCAATAGGGTTTTCCACCAGACCCTTCCAACCACTAAGGTCCCTGTTGTTAAATAGCGGCACAAAACCATCTCCGGCAGGCATTTCGGCAACAAACTTTTTGATAGCCTCACGCTCATAGTCACCATCACCACCACGGCGCATTGCGATCACTTTATTCAAAATTGTGCGGACATCATTGCCGTAAAATTCTTTGTTTGATAATGCGATGCTGACAACGGCTTCGGATGCCGCAGTTTGCAATTGCGGATCGTCAAGATATTTGCCCACAAATAATAAAGCGACATAGGTTTTGTCATTGACCAACGACTCCAGTACCTGGCTGCGCTGCTCGTTATTCTGTGCTATTGACATGGATTCGCGAAGGAAGATCACTTTTTCGTCGGCCGGATAATCAGATTTACCGATCAAAGCAACCAAACCGCTAAATGCCTTGCTTTGCAGGGCCCCGGTTGCACTTTTACTTATTTGCAGCAACTCCCTAACTGCGCTTCCGTTAGCCCATTGTGACAATGCTGCCACAGCAGCTTTTTTTGTATCCTGATCGCCATTATCATAGGCTTTGGAAACTGCATTGAGCGAAGCTTTGTCGCCAATACCCGCCAAAATATTAAAATAAAGTACTTTTTGATTAGCAGGAGCATCTTTCAATTGCTGCAATGCCAGATTACTTTGTGAAGACGGATTTTTAAGGCGGCCGATCACAGCATTGATGGCAGCCTGTAAGTCGGCCGTTTGTGCGGAGTCTTCAGATTTAGCCAGCAAACTGAATAACTGAGGCAGATTGCTCTCGTCGGCCAGAGATCTTAACGATGCATAAGCAGCGGCTTTAACCGGGGCATCGCTGTTATTTAACAAAGGCCAAACAATATCGATCTTATCGTGTGCGCGTCTTTCGGCCAGCACAGCGATCAACGCAACTTTACCATTAGCAGGCGCATCAGGCAGCGCATTAGCAACTTTGCCAACTACCGAAGGTCCTTTAACAACCAATAAAGCATTTTGTACAGCATTAATATAGTCGGCATTGCCACCCTTTATTAGCCGAATCAGGTCACCGATTGCTTTATCCTGACCAATTTGTTGTGCAGCTTTTATGGCAGCCAATACAATTGCAGGGTCAGTATCATTGAGTGATCTCGTAACTGCCGGCAAGGCAGCAACAGCGTGGTTGTTACCCAGGAATGTTATGAGCTCTGCCTTGGTAGTTTTATCAGCACCTGAAAGTGCTTTCAACCAAAGCTGAACAGTAGCCGGGCTCAGATACGGCGCAGCGTATTTAAGTGCAGCCGCGCGATATTGCGGATTTTTATCGTTGATTGCCTGTACAAGGAGCGGTGTGCTTTTTGCACCCCTGATATCAACCAATAATTTCAGCGCAGCAGTTTGGGTTTGCACCTGCCCGGCTTGAGCGGCTTTGGTCTGCAAATTCTTCGCTAGCGTAAAGGCGTTGGCTGCTAATCCCTTTTTAGCAAGGTTGCCTATATAAATTTCATAAGCTGAAGTAGCATTAGATTCATCGAGCGTATATCCGGCTTTTTGGGCGGATTGTGCCAACACACCTGCCGACTTTAAACTGGCAATATGGGCAAGAGCATATAGCGCAACCCTATCCAATTTCTTATCCTGTCCAATCAATCCGGCTATTGAACCTGCGGCCAGTGAATATTCGCTATCGCCCAAAGCTTCAACCAATGATAAACGAGCCTGGCCTGAAGAACCTTTCAAGGCTTGTAGCAAAGTGTTCTTTGATAAAAGCGTGTTCACCTTAACCAACGCACGCGCGGCAGGATCAATCAGGCGTTCGTCTCCGAGGTATTGTTTCAGAGCGGGCACAGCATCATCTTTGCCAATTACCTGCAACTGGCTGAGGATAAAAGCCTGGTTGTATTTATCGGTGATCTTTGATAATGCACTGGTATACGCTTTTACCGCCATCGCACGCCATGATTCTTTACTGTTTTGCGTAATGTAATATGAATAACCGTTGATGGCATCGTAAATTTTAGTGTTATCGGCACTCCCATTAGGCTGCAGCTTTAGCAAAAGCGCGGTAACACCGCTTTGGCCTAATGCAGCGGTTGCTTCGGCATTTGCGTTCAGGTCGGCAGCCTTTTGTGCAGGTACTTTGGCCAGGATAGCATTTATCTGGCTATCATTTTGCTGGGCATATACACTGGTCCCGAGCGCTGACAAGAATAGGATGGAATATAATATTTTTTTCATGTGAGGTCTTCAGTTTAAATGATCCAGGGTGCACGCATAGGTGGGAAAATCAGTTTATTGGCTTCTTCGTCGCCGATAAACTCTTGCTTTACCGGGTCGAAGTGCAGGTTCCTTCCTAATTTCAGTGCCACTAAACCGATGTTAACGATGGTACATGAACGGTAACCGTTCTGCTCATTCAATGCAAATTTCTTACGGGTTTTTACCGCCTCAATAAAGTCGGTCACCTGAGGTTCAGGATCTGGGAACGCTGCCAGTTTCTTTTCCAGATCGGGGATATCCGATTTAAAGCCCGGGTACAATTTACCTTTGGGTCCCTCTATATAAGGTACGCCATCAACACTGCCTTCGCCGTCGAGGATAATCTTACATCCATCGGCATAGGTATAGGTGATCTTGCGCCAGGTACCAACAGCATCAAAATTTTGCTGCGGAGCATCAACTTCAACCAAAACCGGACTATCGTCGTCCTTCCCAAGGAAGTATTGTATCGGGTCTATATAATGCTGTCCCATATCACTCAATCCGCCGCCATCGTAATCCCAGTAACCCCTGAAGGTTTGATGTACACGATGCGGGTGGTATGGCTTATATTGGGCCGGACCCAGCCAGGTATCGTAATCCAATTCTGCTGGTACAGGTACCTCAGGCAGGTTGGTTTTGCCCACCCAGTAAAACTTCCAGTCGAAACCAGTATGCCTGCCAACAGTTACCGTTAATGGCCAACCAAGCAATCCGCTTTCAACCAATTTTTTGATCGGCTTAACCGGTGTTCCCATACCGTAGAAATTATCAGTGAACCTGAACCAGGTATTCAAGCGAAAAATACGCCCGTTTTGTTGCACTGCCTCTACCAGGCGCTTACCTTCACCAATGGTATGGGTCATCGGCTTTTCGCACCAAACATCTTTCCCCTGCCGTGCTGCATCCGCGGCAATTATGGCATGCCAGTGCGGTGGCGTTGCAACGTGCACAATATCAACTTCCGGCAAAGCGATCAGGTCGCGGTAATCACCGAACATTTTAACACTGTTATTGATCAGCTTCGCAGCATCCTGCAGGTGATTCTTATCTACATCACAAATGGCAACTACGCGTGTATTGCCATAGGGGATATGGTTTTTACCCATACCACCCACGCCTACGATACCTTTGGTGATCTGGTCGCTGGGAGCAGTAAAGCCCCTTCCAAGTACAAAGCGCGGCACAATTGTAAAGCTTGCCGCCGCAATTGCCGATTTCTTGAGAAACTCGCGCCGGGAGTTTGTTTTGTTTTCTTCCATTTATTGGTTGTTGTTGGTTGTCCCGATAGCTATCGGGATGGTTGTATTGGTTGAATTAGTTGTATTGGTTGTATTGGTTAGCCTTTGATTCCGTTCTTACGCGAACTTTCGGACTACTACAATTCTTTGATCCAGATATTTCTGTAATAAGCTTTGTCGCCGTGGTCCTGCAGGGCTATCTCGCCGGTTTTGGCCAGGCCGTAGTCGGGATGTTCTTTCCATTTGCAGGCTTGTATTTTTTTATACCAGTCGTCGGTCCAGGCCGTAAATTCAACGATCTTTTTACCGTTTAGCCAATGCTCTACGTGCCCTTTATTGAAAATAATCTTACTGGTATTCCATTCGCCCACAGGCTTTAAAACTTTTTGATCATTGGGGATATGCATCGCATAGTCGGCTCCGGTTTTTTGCCATTCTTCTAAATGCTGCGGAAAGGTAACATCATCAATGATCTGGTACTCGGGACCGGTTTCATATGGCGAATGCCATTTAGGTCCCTCCTGCACATGGTACATTACACCACTGTTGCTGCCTTTATCAACTTTCCATTCCCATTTCAATTCAAAATTGGCGAACTTCTGGTCGGTTACAATGTCTCCACCAGCTGCATCTTTAGCCGTACCCAGGCAAACCAGAGCCCCATCTTCTATATCCCAGCTGGTAACCGGACCGGTTTGGTTATAACCATGCCAGCCGTTCAGGGTTTTACCATCAAACAGGCTGATCCAATGACCTTTTTTTGGAAGAGGTTTGTTTGATTTAATTGTAAATGCAAGCGATGCGATGATAAGCAATGTAAGCGCTGAAAATGTCAGGCGATTTTTCATAATTACTAATTTTTGGTTATGAGGATAAGCAAAAAACTACTGTACGGTAAATTTAAAGTATTAGGGAAACAAAACAAGTGCTTAGCTAATTTCAAGCAAGGAATTTTGTATGACAAATTTCAAAATACTTCATAATTTGATATTTAGCATCCGGTGTGCGATAATTTAAATATTCCACCAATATGTCCATTTAATGATCAACTGCCTGTTGATCGGTGTATAGGGTGTCGGCATCGAATTTTCTGCATAAACAATAAATAAGTCGGATGCCGGACGATATCTCCACTGAAACCGCGCGTTGATATTCAGGTCTTTTTGCTGATCGTTATATTGTACATACGTTGTAAAATACAGGGTATTGGTAAAAGTTATATCCACTTTGGGTCCGATAAGTGCGAACCGGGTGTCGCCGTATGGTTGCGGTAGGCGCAGATCGGTATAGTTACCATTAACTGCAATATTAACGAAAGGCTGAAAGCGATAGCCCAGCGTTCCGCTGAAACTCAGGCGGTGTCCGTTATCGTAATATCCACCGCCGGTGGCTTCCAGCTGGTAGGTGAAAACACTTTGAGGCTTGGAGGCTACTAATATATCCAGCGTATTATAACGGTGTTCGGAACCTATCGGCAGCTTGCTTTTTGCTGTATTGGTTGGATCGAAGGGGGTCTGCAATTTCACAAAATCATTGATCCCGGAAACAGTGAATACATTGCGGTTGCGGAAAGTCATGATATAGGATAATACACTTTCATTATCGGTTCGCTGCAGCTTTTCATTGAAAAAATAGTTGGAGTTAAGCTGAATCCCATGACTCAGTATTTTACTTTTTTTCGGAAAAAAATTATGCAGCACTAATGGGTTCACCTTTACATAACCCACTCTGGGTACAAAGCCAACAGCCGCATTGTAGTTTTTGCCTACGTATTCTTCCTGCAGATACAACTGCCAATATTTGCTGAAATATTGGATATGATCGGCCAATACCAGGTCGTGACCGCTTTCGCCAGCGGTGAATGATTTTAATCCGAGTATTTTGCCCGTCCAAATATTACTTCGCGAAGCCAGGTTGAATTCCATCCCGATGTTGCTATTATTAACACTTGGTGCACCTGGTAAATTACCGGTGATTCCTTTGTTGACCATGATGAAACCGATATTTGAACGGTCCAGAATTCGACGCTGTAAGGTCAACACGCCATAGTTGGCCGCATCCAAATCATTACTTGCCGAATTGGCAGTTTGTACATCCATTGCACCGATGCGCCAATCCTTATTTAATTTACCGGTAAGCCTTGCACCGAAATCGATCGGCTGCTTCAATCCAATTTGCCGTGAGAAAAACGGCCTGATATCTGAATACCCGAAATTGTAAAACAAGTCGCCGTTCTCCAGGAAAAACTGCCGCTTTTCAGGGAAAAACAACTGATAACGGCTCAGGTCGATCACCTGCTGGTCGACATCAACCTGTGAAAAGTCGGGGTTTACTGTCAGGTCCAGATTAAGTGAAGGAGTCACTGCAATTTTAGCATCACCGCCAATCTCTCTTTTAATTTGGGCGGGGCTCCCGGACTTGTAGTCTTTGGTAACACCGGTCAGGGCATAAGGGATAACCGAAACATTGCTGCTGGAGGTAGGCGGATCTTCATCCCAGATCAAAGTACCGGT
>CAISPD010000052.1 GCA_903887275.1 uncultured Mucilaginibacter sp. | reverse complement strand
TGTCCAGTATCTCGGGCAGGTCTTCTTCCCGGGCATCGCGGACCCTTATTGCCGTATTGTCGCTCATAAGTTAAAAATAGTAAAATACCTTGGGCTTAAGCAAGCATTGCAGCATGGCTCGTAAAATCTACAGGCGAATAAATAGCTGAAAAGCAATAGCTGTAAAATAAAAGTGTTAAAAAATGTAAAATAATTTGGATATCTACGAATAGTTCGTAGTTTTACGAAACAATCGTAATAGCAATGGAGAAACTAAGCAAACAGGAAGAAGAAGCGATGCAGGCCGTATGGGAATGTGGGTCGGGAATAGTGAAAGATTTTCTCGATCATTTAAACCCCCAACCTCCCTACACTACCCTGGCTTCAACAATTAAAAATCTTGAACGTAAAGGTTTTTTAAACAGCGAAAAAATAGGGAACACTTACCGCTATACCCCGGCGATATTAGAAGAAGAATATAAAAAGCGTTTTATGAGCGGCTTTGTAAGCGACTATTTCCAGAACTCTTATAAAGACCTGGTTACGTTTTTTGCAAGCGAGAAAAAGATTAGTGCTGAAGAATTAAAAGAGATCATCAAACTTATCGAAAACCCTAAAAAGTAAAGCCATGCCAGCATTATTCACCTTTTTGCTAAAGATAAACATAGCGCTTGTACTGTTTTGCATGGGCTATTTTCTGGTGCTGCGCCACCTAACTTTTTACACTTTAAACAGGGTGTATCTGGTGGTAGCTATTTTGTTTTCAACCCTCTATCCATGGATAAACCTAAACAGCTTTGTACAGCATCATCAGGCACTTGCCGCTCCGGTGCAACATATCATAGTATCCTGGAAAGAGCCGGCTACCGAGCTGGTAAAACCATTTGACCACCAAAACTACTGGTTTTGGGCCGAAATGATATTCTGGATAGGTGCCGCGGTTTTTGCATTACGTCTGCTACTGCAATTTATATCATTATACCGCATACATCGGGCTTCTGAACCAGCCCGGATAAACCGGCATACAGTTAGGGTGATCAAAGGTGATGTTAGTCCGTTCTCATTCTGGCGCAGTATTTATCTGAATCCTGCACAGCTGGACTCGGCTGATATCGACAAAGTATTGGCACATGAGGAAGTGCATGTCAGCGAATGGCATACTTTGGATATCCTGCTGGCGGAACTGAGCACTGTGTTTTATTGGTTCAACCCGGGTATATGGCTTATCAAAAAAGCTGTAAGGGAGAATATAGAATTCATTACCGACCGTAAGATACTGGACAAAGGTATCGACAGCAAACAATACCAATACAGTTTATTACACCTGACCGTGGCAGGCACATCAAACAGCCTGGTCAATCATTTCAACATATCTACCTTAAAAAAACGAATCATCATGATGAACACGAAAAGATCTTCCCGAATGAACCTTAGCCGCTACCTGCTGGTGGCTCCCGCGGTTATCCTGTTATTGCTGGTATTCAGCATTTCAAAAGCCGAGGTAACTAAAATTACCCTGCGCGCTATTGGTTCAAATTTTCTTCCTGTTTTAAACCATCAAAAAACAACAAACGCCGGAACGCCAGTTGCATTGAGCAGCATAAATTCAAGGGGCAAACATGCCGATACCATTTATAATGCGCAAACAAACGATGGCAAAACCAAAATTTTAATTGTCGGACAATATAAACTTGATTCTGTTGGGTATGTGATCAACGGCGCCAAAGCTACCCGCGAGAAATTATTGGCGATAGATCCTGCAAAAATCAGTGGAGTAAATTTGCTTCCTGCCGTAATTGCAGCAAAATATGTAGATTTTAAACTGGATAAGTCAGCCTACCTGTTTGCCACAACACGCGACTCTGAAGCAGGCAAAAGCCTGGCTGCCAGGATAGAAAAAGGTCAAAATTTACCACCTCTCCCTCCGCCGGGTAAAAACGCAAAAACTTACCTTACTGTAAAAGATGATTCATTTAAAACCGTTGTTGATGGCAATACAAAAATCATTACAATCAATGTTAAAGCGACCAAAAATGGCAATGATACCGCGCGGATGATAACCTACACAACGGTTAGTGATCCTGTAATTGCATCGGATGATGCATCGGGTATCGTTGTTACGAACGTGAAAGTTAAATCAAACGGTAAAGTAAAAAGCAGGGTAAATGTTAAAACATCCCCAAAAATTAACGTTAGTACAGCATATGTAGTTACTTCTGATAGTGTTAAAGTATTCGCAAATGATATAAAATTAAATTTAGATACCGTTATAAATACAGCAGTAGCACAGTCTGGCGATGTAGTTAAACAGGTTCGTATAAAATATAAAACCAAACAAGGGGACGACGTTTTGTACGATGCAGATGCTAAAAAAGGCCAAAAAACGACCATCAAAAATTTCAATAAAGGGGTTTTATATATGATCGATGGCAAGGAAGCCAAAAGCCTCAAAGGTATCGCTGCTGAAGATATCTACTCGATAACTGTATTGAAAGACGAAATGGCAACTAAGGAATATGGCGATAAAGGGAAAAACGGTGTAATTGTGATCACCACTAAAAAAGGCAAAAAATAAGTTCAGGTAATATTTTTTAGTATAGGTAGCCAACCCACAAAGGGGTTGGCTTTTTTTTGTTTGATATTAGTCTAATCATGTATCTTGTGCTAAACCATGCAACTCCTCCCCATCAAAGAGCATATTCACGAAAACGTTGATTTTACCAACCGGACGGAGTGTGCTGAAAACCTGCGTCAATGCACCAATTTTTATCAACGGATAGGCTTTAATCCTCCCTGGATATGCTATTTTGTGGAACTTCAGGGTAAGCTGGTAGCCGGCGCTGCATTTAAAGGACAGCCTGTAAATAATAAAGTGGAAATAGCCTACGGCGTATTTGAAGATTACCAGCACCAGGGAATTGGAACCCTGATAGCAGAAAAGCTGGTTAAACTGGCTTTGGAAACGGATCCGGAACTAACTGTTACCGCCCAGACTTTAAAAGAGGAAAACTACTCCGTAAAAATTCTGCGGAAAAACCATTTTAAACTGATAGGCACGGCAATTGACGAGGATGAAGGCGAAGTTTGGGAATGGGAGTATCAAAAAACATAAAGTATATTGACCTTAAGGTGACGTTTCTTTGTCGCTAAACATTCAATTTTACTTTATTAAAAATCACCATATTTTATGAAATACAATTTTTTAGGGAACACCGGCGTGGTGGTATCCGAATTATGCTTTGGCACCATGACTTTTGGCGGCAAGGGTTATTGGGAAGCTATTGGTAAAATACAGCAACAGGAAGTTAACGAACTGATGAAAACCGTGGTAGATGCAGGTATTAACTTTATTGATACAGCCAATATCTATTCTTATGGCGAATCAGAGCGACTGCTGGGTCAATCCATCATCGACACTGGCATTAATCGCAACGACCTGGTGATTGCCACCAAAGTACGTGGCCGTATGGGCGAAGGTAAAAATTATGTGGGACTCTCCCGTTATCATATCTTCCAGTCGGTTGATGAAAGCCTGCAGCGCCTGCAGCTTGACCACGTGGATATCTTATATGTTCACGGCGTCGACCCCAAAACACCCGTAGAAGAAACGGTAAGAGCTTTGAATGATATTGTGTTGACCGGCAAAGTACGCTATGTTGCCGTATGCAACTGGCCGGCATGGTTAGTGATGAAAGCTATAGGTATTGCAGAAAAACACGGCTGGAATAAATTCATTGGGCTGCAGTATTATTACTCGCTGAGCAGCAGGGATATCGAACGCGAAATTTTACCGCTTGCTAAAGACCAGAACCTGGCTGTAATGCCATGGAGTCCGCTGGCAGGTGGTTTCCTTTCCGGAAAATACACCCGGCATAACGAAAAGGCTGGTGATTCGCGTCGCGACAGTTTTGATTTTCCGCCGGTAAACAAAGTCAGGGCTTATGATATTATCGATGTCTTGATTGAAGTAGGCAAGCAATACGGAGTTTCAGCTGCGCAGATTGCATTGGCATGGGTTCGTTTACAGCCGGGAGTTACGAGCACTATTATCGGCGCTAAAAATGTCGACCAGCTAAAGGATAACGTAAACTCAACTGAAATTGCTCTTTCTGCTGATGACCTGGCCAGAATCAATGAAGTTAGTGCACTAAGCAAAGAATACCCAGGCTGGATGGTTGAACGCCAGGCCGCGGATAGAGAGATCAAATAGTCCGAAAGTCTGCATCCCGATAGCTATCGGGATGCAGACCTGAGGGACCAACTATGCAAGCGCTCCAATCACATACGCTACCATCTCTTGATTTATATCCAGATGTGTTACAAAACGGATGCGGTGTGTATCGGTTGAATTGGCTTTGATGCCTTTTTCAAGGAGTTTTGCAAGTATCTTTTCAGCGGGCTCGTGTGTATCAAAAAGGACCAGATTGGTGTCGGCAGGCAATACATTTTTAACCCAGCTATGGCCTTTCAGGGCTTCGGCCAGTAATGCGGCGTGAGCATGATCTATTTTCAAACGTTCAATATGATTATCCAGTGCGTAGATACCGGCAGCAGCCAGAAAACCCGCCTGGCGCATCCCGCCACCTAGTACCTTACGTACCCGGCGGCCATATTTTATAGTTTCTTTACTTGCTAGCAATACCGAGCCTACAGGGGCACCAAGGCCTTTTGACAAACAAACCGAAATACCGTCAAAATATTGGCCGTAATCGGATGCTGAATCGCCTGTACGTGTCAAAGCATTAAATATTCGTGCGCCATCCAGGTGCAGTTTTAATCCTTTTGCGCTGCATAGTGCCGCTATTGGTTTAATATCCTCAAGGGTATAGCAGCTCCCACCACCTTTATTGACTGTGTTTTCCAACACCACCAGGCTGGTGCGGGGATAATGCACATTTTCGGCATTGATCTCAGGTTCTATTATTTCGGCAGTGATACGTCCGCGGTCGCCATGCAGTAAACGGGTTGATACCGCCGAATTAAAGGCAATGCCCCCACCTTCATAGCGATAAACATGGGATGCCTGATCGGCGATCAGTTCATCCAAAGGCTGGGTAAAGCATTTGATAGCAATTTGGTTGGTCATGGTACCCGAGGGGCAAAACAAGCCAGCTTCCATACCAAATATACCAGCAAGCTTAGTTTCCAGCGTATTAACCGTCTCGTCCTCGCCAAAAACGTCATCGCCTACTTTGGCACTCCACATGGCTTCGAGCATGCCCGGGGTTGGTTTGGTTACGGTATCACTACGAAGATCGACAGTCATCATAAATCAAGGGAATTTGCGTTATTTTGTAATTAACATTATGCGCTCAATTTTAATCATTTTATTTTTTACGTTGATCGCTGTATCAGCAAAATCACAAAAATGGCAGCAAGGTTCCTTTACCGATATCAAAGGGAACAAAGTTAACGGGCTGATCAATAACAACCCTTCCGGTAAAGGCCCGATAAAAGACGAAGGCTTTATAGAATTCAGGGATAATGAAAAATCAAGTCCTTATAAATTAAGTGCCAGCGATCTGAAATCTTTTTTGGTTGGACGCGACAGCTTTGTTGTGGCTCATGCCCCACATAACGAGACATGGACCAAACAGGAACTTGATTTTGTAAAGGTGGAGCTGGATGAAGAGACCAAACTTTACGTAGCTGTGGTGGGTACAGTAACAGGCGCTGAACGTGGTATTGGCGTACATCCAACCGGCGGCGTAGGCTATGGCACGGGCGGCTACGGTGGTGGCGCTTCTGCCGGCGTGGCCATTAATCTGGGCGGAGGTGGGTCGCGTCAGGGAAAAGTGCAGGCGACTTATTATTTTGGGCCCAATACCGCCCAAATGAACCAGCTTACCCCCAATAATTTTGCCGATGTAATGAGTGATATCATGGGCGATGAACCCGAAGTGGTTGACAAGATTCGCTCAGGTCAATTTAACCTTGGCAATATCCAAAAACTGATAGCCTATTTCAAAACTGTAAAAGCTTCACACAGCGGCAGTCCTGATCAGTAAAGCAGCGACGCTAGATATTTTGTGCGATCACAAAACCACTTGCCCAGGCCCACTGGAAATTGTACCCTCCAAGCCAGCCTGTCACGTCCACACATTCACCACCGAAAAACAGTCCGGGTATTTTTTTAGCTTCCAGAGTTTTGGAGGAAAGCTCATCAGTTGATACTCCGCCGCGCATAACTTCCGCCTTATCGTAGCCTTTGTCGCCTGCAGGCTTTACGGTAAACTCATGTAACAGCCTGCCAATAACATCCAGTTCGGTTTTACTTAAAGTGGCCAGATTTTTTTGAACAGGCAATTTATCTCCCAGTGCCTCGGCAAATTTTCGCGTAAACAATCCTGCCAAAAAATTAAGTAAGCCACGTTTACCATTGAGTTCCCTTTCTTCCAGTATCAACTCTACTACATTTTCGTTCGGTAGCAGGTCGATAAAGATCTGCTCGCCCGGGCGCCAGTAAGATGAAATTTGCAAAATAGCCGGACCGCTTAAACCCCAATGGGTAAAAAGAATATTTTCCTCAAAACTCGCCTTATCGTTCCAAACCCTGCAAAAGATACTGTTGCCAGACAGGGTTTCGTACCACGACTGGTCTTTTCCCGTAATAGCCAAAGGCACAAGGGCCGGAGCGGTTTCCGTAACATTCATACCAAATTGCCTGGCTATTTTTAAGCCCAGGTCAGTGGCACCAAGTTTGGCAATCGGCAAACCGCCAGCCGCTACTACCAGTTTAGATGTGCGTAGGGTATTGATTCTGCCATTTTTAAGAAAGGTGATCATAAACCCTTCATCTATATTTTCAACCTTTTGTACTTCGGTATCCAGCCATATCTCCTGACCCAGGTCAGTACAAAGACCGGTAAAAACATTGACAATATCTTTGGCCTTGTTACTCACCGGGAACAGTTGCCCCAGCGTCTTTTCCTGCCCGCTGATGCCATAAGTTTCAAAAAAACTGATGGTATCCTCTACCGTCCATTGTGCAAAGGCCGATTTACAGAAATGTTCGTTTCCTGAAATGAATTGTTTGGGTGAACTAAACAGATTGGTGTAATTGCACCTGCCACCACCGCTGATAAGTATTTTGGCGCCGGGGCGGTCGTTTTTTTCCAAAACCAGTACTCGCTTACCCAGGAAACCTGCCTGTACCGCGCACATCAGGCCGCAGGCCCCTGCGCCTATTATTATTGCGTCAAAATCTGTTTGTTTTACTAAATTTGTATTCATGAACGGGGTTTCGCAAATATCCGAATTTGGCAAGATACTCATCTTCCTGATCACAGGAATAATTATGGTGGGATTTGCTTTTTTTGTGGTGCGACTCCTGGCTCCGAATAACCCCAACGACGAAAAACTTACTTCCTACGAATGCGGTGAGGAGCCTATTGGCAGCGCCTGGGTGCCTTTTAATTCGCGGTTTTATGTTATTGCACTGATCTTTTTGCTGTTTGATGTCGAAATGGTATTTGTTTTACCATGGGCCACGGTTTTTGGCGATAAGAAATTGCAATCGGCAGATCATCGCTGGGGCTGGCTTTCATTAACAGAAATGTTTATTTTTTTAGGCATCCTGATTTTAGGTTTGGCGTACGTATGGGTAAAAGGCGATCTGGACTGGATAAAACCCAAACCTGTTTTGCCAACCGTTGACAGCCAGGTACCAAAGTCGCTTTACGAGCAATTGAATAAACAACAAGGTGCTTTTAAGGTGCGGGAGTTTGCAATAGAGGCCAGTCCGGTTGCAACGGTAAGTTTTCCTGCTGCGGCCAATGAGCCTGCACCGATCCGAAAACCCATGTTCAAACCAACATTTAAAAAACCCGGAAATGAATCCTGAGAGCATTGACGAAAGCGGCGGTATTGTGGTTACCAAATTGAACGACCTGTTGAATTGGGCGCGCCTCTCCTCTTTATGGCCGCTAAGCTTTGGCATTGCCTGCTGCGCTATCGAGATGATGGGCTCATTTGCTTCTACTTATGATATGGATCGATTCGGCGTATTCCCGCGCCCATCGGCAAGGCAAGCTGATGTGATCATCATTGCCGGTACGGTCACTTTTAAAATGGCCGAACGGATCAAACGCTTATACGAACAAATGCCCGAGCCCAAATATGTAATATCTATGGGTTCGTGCTCCAACTGCGGCGGCCCATACTGGCAGCATGGTTATCATGTGGTGAAAGGGGTTGACCGGGTAATTCCGGTCGACGTTTATGTGCAGGGTTGCCCTCCGCGGCCAGAAGCATTGATCGGTGCTATTTTGGAACTTCAGAAGAAAATTGAAGGTGAACGCATGATCAAGGCGTAACGGCAATGATTTTTGATTAAATCTGAAGCTACCCGGAAGAGTTTGATTCGTTATTATAATAAATACTCGTAAACAGCAGCAGATTTTACAACCCCCGACGAATGGTTCGCTTTACTTTAGCGTGCTCTTTGATGATATCCTTGAGAAGCGACTGCACGATGACGGCATTCCAGTCGATAGAGAAGATACAGCAATTATATTGTGAAGGATCATCAATATTGTGCACCATGAAGTAGTTTTGGTAACTCTTTAAGGCTATTTTATCCCAGGGTAATTTGTTGTGTTTATCCCAGCTTATGCCATCAGGATAAACGGTAAGGCCAGCCAGTTCAAACATCTGCTGAATATTATACATTTCTGTATAATAATTTAGCTGATTGGCCATGTAATAGTCCCAGATATCCTGTAATAGATCGGCCCATACCCGATAATATTCTTTGTTTTTGATGCCGTACAGGGTATTGAATTTAATCTTATACCTATTGCAACTAAAATCCTTCAGTTCGATATAGTATTGCCGGCCAAAAGAAAACTGGAACCCCTTTAATTCCTTGATACCAAAACGGAACGCCGCAATATTGTCGCCAGCAATAAAAGTATCTTTACCGATGCCAAAGGCTTTACCTATGGTTAAACCTTCTTCGGCAAAAATAACCTTGCTGCGTGTCTTATCACGAAACAATTCTTTGATCTCAATAACTCTTCGGGGGTGGTTCATTAACAAAATAAATGTAGTAAAAACAGGTGCAGGAAATCAAGCGATGTTTATAAGTATTTTAATACAGGCTTAGGTATTATTTCTATCTGCAACTACAAAGGCTAACCTTTGCTATATCTTTTTAATTATCAGTTATTTACATATAATGACTTTCAAATTAAACCTTCGCCAGATTTATTAACATTCGGCAATCAGACACCCTCATATGTTAATAAAACCTTGCTGCAATGCTTTAAAAGCGGCCGGGCAGCTATTGCAGCTCTTAAACCAATGCCGCTTAACGGTAAAATTTGAATTTAACTAAAACAAAAAAGCCCAGTAATAATTTACCGGGCTATAAATATTTTAAAAGAGACTGCTATTTACTGATCAAAACGTCCCCAAGTCCATGTACTACACCATTAGTAGCTGGTACGTTATAAAGCAGCACGTTGGCTTTATTGCCCTTATCGTCGGTCAATATCAATTTACCACTGTATGATAGGGTAAGATTGCCACCATCGATCGTTTTAAATACTACTGTACGATCTTTTGAAGCATTAAGAGCTTTCACAATATCTGCTTTTTCAAATTTACCAACTACAGTATGTGCCTTCAACAGCGTTGCCAATTTAGTAGGATCGGCCAAAAGACTATCCAACTTAGCACTTGATAACTTGGTTAATGCCTCATTGGTCGGCGCAAAAACAGTATAAGGACCGGCGGCAGCAAGTGCCTGGTTTAAGCTGGCCACTTTAACTAAAAAAGCGGCTACACTGGTATTGTCTGAACCTGCCAGGGTTACTCCCACATCACCGGTTGGTGCTGCGGCGGCTGCAGGCGCTGCTGGTGCTGTTTGCGCAAATGACGAATTTGCAAATAATAGAAAGGTAAAAAATGCGGTTGCAATCAAAGCTGTTTTTTTCATATGTTCTTTTTTAAACTAATTTATTTCCAATTATATTAAAACGACTCATTGATACAAAATATTACTAAAAAAAATCACTTTTGTTTGAATTGATATTAAAATGAGACTATTTTTTTGTGAAAATAAAAAAGTTTCAAGCTAAAACTTACCGATTGCCTTTGTAATAAATACGTTACTGTGTAAATTATACACCTTATGGCGTACAAACGTATACGCAGATTCCGTCAGGCGTTATAAAACCATTTCAAACTTATCAGCTTCCAGTTTGATCTGTTCATCTGCTTCGTCGGGACTTGTTGCCAGCAAGATCACTTTGCCATCCTTCCCTTCTATCGTGATCGTATAGGACCGCGATTCGCCATTCCCGTTTTCCAGATTTACGCCCAGGGTGGTTTTACCTTCTTTAAAAGGCACCTTCCAATCGCAAACATAGGTCTTTACCTTGCCGGTCATGTTCATAGCATTACCATCCCGTTTGATGGCAACGGTAACATCCGTCTTATCGAAGCTTACTGTTGTTTGTTCATCCACCGTATTCTTAATTGTCCCGCTATCATCCAGGTGTGTAGTTTTCGATGCCACAACACTTACCTTTTGGTCGCATTGGGCCTTGCATAAAGTGCTACCGGCTACCAGTAGCATCAGCATAATCAAAGTTGATCTCATGTTTAATTTTTTAATGATGATCGAAGATATGTGTTTTGTATGGTATTATGCAATACATAGTTCTATATTTAATTATATAATACTATAAATCAGCACAATTATTTATCTATATAAATTTTTGATTTAAGTAGTTCAACGTTTTATATTGCTGCTTAGGTTTTTGGCACCCGGAGAAAACACCTACCTGACATTTAAATTATATCAGGCAGAACAACGTTATGGCTATGCTTTTTGAAAGATTTAGGCTAAACTTGCATCTTTAATATGAAAGCATTTTACGGCGACCTTAAACTTGGTATTTTAGGAGGTGGACAATTAGGCCGCATGCTCATTCAGCAGGCGATCAATTATAACGTAACAGTTAAGGTGCTCGACCCCGACCGGGACGCTCCCTGCAGAAAATTATGTGATGAATTTTTTGTAGGGTCGCTTGGAGACTATGAGACCGTTTATAAATTCGGTAAAAAGGTAGACCTGCTCACCATTGAAATTGAAAAAGTAAACGTTGATGCGCTGGAACAACTTGAAAAAGAAGGCGTATTAGTTTACCCGCAGCCGCGCATCATCCGATTGATACAGGACAAGGCATTACAGAAACAGTTTTTCAAAGAAAATGATATTCCTACAGCTGAATTTCAGGTAATATCTACAAAAGAGCAACTCAAAAATAGCACTATCCCCTATCCCTACATTCAAAAACTCCGCCGCGATGGTTATGACGGCAAAGGTGTATACAAGGTTAAAGATGAATCGTACCTGGAAAACGCCTTTACCGATCCCAGCCTGATAGAGCGATGGGTTGATTTTGAAAAAGAGATAGCCATTATTGTTGCACGCAATGCCGATGGCGAGATCAAAGCCTTCCCGATGGTAGAAATGGAATTCAATCCCGAGGCCAACCTGGTAGAATTCCTGATATCACCATCAAATTTCTCATTCGAAATACAACAGGAGGCCGAAAACATAGCCAAAAAAGTAGCCGAAAGTTTAAATATAGTTGGCTTGCTTGCCGTGGAGATGTTCCTTGACAAAGAAGGTCGCATTTTAGTTAATGAACTTGCACCGCGCCCGCATAACAGCGGTCACCAATCTATTGAGGGAAACGTAGTTTCGCAATTTGAGCAACATTTGCGGGCTATATTTAACCAGCCATTGGGCGATACCACTTGCCTGAGCAATGCCATCATGATCAATGTACTGGGCGAGCCCGGTTACGAAGGTCCGGCTGTATACCAAGGCATTGAAAAGGTATTGGAATGTGCGGGCGTATATGTACATTTATATGGCAAGGCCTTAACTAAACCCTTCCGTAAGATGGGACACGTAACCATTGTTGGCGACGACCGGGAGAAAGCAATAGAGAAAGCGAGATTTGTGCAGCAGACACTAAAGGTTATTAGTTAGCAGGCCTTTGTCATTAGGTATTGGGCAATAGGAATCAGGAATTATGGATTGAAGATTTGTGTTTCGTCTTGAATCCTTTTTCTTTCGTCTTTTGTCCTTTGTCCTTGATCTATCGTCCATAGACTATCGATTATCTACTAAATAAAAAATATTATGAGCAAACCTACTGTAGGCATCATCATGGGCAGCAAATCGGACCTGAACGTAATGCAGGATGCTGCTGACGTATTGAAAGAATTAGGCCTTGCCTATGAGATCACCGTAGTTTCAGCACATCGCACACCTGACCGGATGTTCAGCTATGCTAAATCGGCGGCTGATCGTGGTTTAAAAGTGATCATCGCGGGTGCAGGTGGTGCTGCGCATTTGCCGGGTATGGTAGCTTCACTAACCCATTTGCCGGTTATTGGCGTGCCCGTAAAATCAAGCAATTCCATCGATGGCTGGGACTCTATCCTTTCCATTTTACAAATGCCTAACGGCATCCCGGTAGCCACAGTGGCCCTTAACGCTGCAAAAAATGCCGGTATCCTGGCTGCCCAAATTATTTCGACTGCCGATGAAAGCCTGGTAAAAAACCTCATTGCCTACAAAGAACAATTGAAAGAAAAGGTGGAAGAATCGGCAAAGGAGATGGAGGGGAATTAAGGCGGGAAGTGTGCATAGGTGGGAAAGTCCGGACTTAAAAATCAATTCAACTCCGGGTTCTCCGGGAAATTGGCGATATGGGCATAGCGTTGACCGAGGCCCTTCACTACATCCTTCCACATATTTTGTTCGTCGTTGGCAAATAGTATTTCGGCATTGAATTTATCGGTTACGATCCATGAATCATCTTCTATTTCGGCATCAAGTTGCCCGGCAGTCCAGCCCGAATAACCGATAAAAAACTTGATCTCGCCATCTGCCAGACCATAGCTCGTTAACAATTCTTTTACCGCTTCAAAATCGCCACCCCAAAACAAGCCGTTCTCCAGTTCAATACCTCCTTCAATTTTTTCGGGTACCCGGTGTATAAAGTGCAGGGTATCTTTCCCAACCGGACCACCGTCAAATACCGGAAACTCCGAATAAGGCAGCTCGGGTAAAATATCACCTAACTGAAACTCACTCTCATGGTTCAAAACAAAGCCCATGGCCCCTTCAATACTATATTCAGTTAACAGCAATACCGATCGTTTAAAATTCGGATCGAGCATAAAAGGCTCCGAAATTAAAAGACGTCCATCAGCCGGTTCAATTTGACTAAGCATAGCAAGTATTTGACATTTTATACCTCCTAAGGTAATAATATGTTCATTTATTAAAATATGATTTAAGGGATAATTTTGCGGCGCAATTAATTTGTAAGTTTGCAACAATGGATCAACAGGAAATACAAAATATACGCAAAGACTACCACGCAGCATCATTATCTGAAAAAGAAACCGCTGCGGACCCGATAAGGCAGTTTGCAAAATGGTTTGATGAAGCCGTAAAATCTAAACAAAACGAACCAACTGCGATGACGCTGGCTACCGCTACTACAGATGGACGGCCATCGGCGCGGATTGTGTTAATGAAGGGCTACAACCACGAGGGTTTCTCATTTTATACCAACTACCTGAGCCGCAAAGGAAAAGAGATTGCAAAAAATCCGCAGGCCTCTTTATTGTTTTTCTGGGATTCGCTGGAACGACAGGTGCGCATCGAAGGCATTATTGAAAAAATAGATAAGGCAACCTCCGAAAAATATTTCCATTCGCGTCCTAAAGGCAGCCAGGTTGGAGCCGTGGCTTCGCCGCAAAGTCAGGAAATTGCCGACAGAGATGTGCTTGAAAAAAAATGGCAGGAACTTGAAGCGCAGTACGCTGAAAAAGAAGTACCAAAACCTTCGCATTGGGGTGGTTATATTTTGAAACCCCGGGTTATTGAGTTTTGGCAGGGACGACCAAGCCGTCTGCATGATCGTATCGTTTATAAAAAAGTAGATAACAAAACCTGGAAAAAGGTACGCCTGGCGCCATGAGTCTGGAAGAGATCAAAACCATACTTATACATAAATTTGGTGAGGGCATCGTTATTGGTGAAGAGCCTGAAGGGCTACAGCCTGCCTTGCTGATTGATTCCGATAGAATTGTTGAGGTTTGCCGGGAATTGAAAGATAACCCCGAAACGTATTTTGATTTTCTATCCTGCCTGAGTGGTGTTGACTACGGCACTGATGAAAATCGGTTTGGTGTAGTTTATCACCTGAGCTCTATCCCCTATCAAAAACAACTCACATTAAAAATAAGTAAGGTAAATGGTCGCGATTTAGAGGAGCTGCCTTCTTTTCCGAGCATCAGCAGTGTTTACCAGGCGGCCGACTGGCATGAGCGTGAAGCCTATGATATGTTAGGGATCTATTTTGAGGGGCATCCCGACCTGCGCAGGTTGTTGTTACCGGATGATTGGGATGGTTTTCCGCTGCGAAAAGACTATACCACAACAGACAAATATTATAAGGGAATAAAGATAGATTGATTTGAATATTGCCAATTCAAAATACGAGGAAGCACTGGCGCGATATACCCAAAAGATCGCCGAAGCGTCGACAGAGGAAATGGTGCTCAATATGGGGCCCCAGCACCCGTCTACGCACGGTGTGCTGCGTTTGGAGCTGATCACCGATGGCGAGATCGTCAAAGAAGTTATACCTCATATCGGCTACCTGCACCGCTGCTTTGAAAAGCATGCCGAATCGCTAACCTACCAGCAAACGATCCCGTTTACAGACCGTATGGACTACCTGGCGTCGATGAATAATAGTCACGTTTGGGTGATGGGCGTCGAAAAAATGCTGGGTATTGATAAAGACATCCCTAAACGTGTTGAATATATCCGGGTACTGGTTTGCGAGTTGAACCGTATCGCCTCGCACCTGATCGCTATAGGCACCTATGGAATAGATATTGGCGCTTTTACTCCATTTTTATGGTGTTTTCGCGACCGCGAACATATTATGGGTATGCTGGAATGGGCATCCGGCTCGCGTATGCTGTACAACTATATTTGGGTAGGTGGTTTATTTTACGATCTGCCCGTTGGTTTTGAAGAACGCTGCAGCGAGTTTGTGAACTATTTTAAACCCAAAATGGATGAGTTGAACGGATTGCTGACCAATAATCAGATATTCATTCAAAGGACAGCCAATGTGGGCGTTTTGCCACTTGATGTAGCTATCAACTATGGCTGCTCTGGTCCAATGCTGCGCGGCTCGGGCTTGAAATGGGATCTGCGCCGCATCGATGGCTATTCGGTTTACCCGGAGATAGAATTTGAGGTCCCCATCGGCAAAGGGGAAATGGGCACAGTAGGCGATTGCTGGGACCGCTACAAGGTACGTATTGACGAGATTGAGCAGTCGCTCTACATTATTGAACAATGCCTTGACAGGCTGCAAAAAGAGCTTAAACGCACACCCGATTTTGATCCCCGTGCAAAGCTTCCGAAGAAACTAACCCCAAAACCGCAGGATTACTATGTACGGGGTGAAGGTGCCAAGGGCGAGTTGGGCTTCTATTTCGTCCACCAAAAGAAGAAAGAGTTCGATAAAGAGGGTAAGGAACGATACCTGGATACCGAAATACCCTACCGGGTAAAATCACGCGGACCAAGTTTTTGTAACCTGTCGGTACTACCGGCCATATCCAAAGGCGTAATGATCGCCGATCTGATCGCCATTATCGGCTCTATTGATTTTGTTTTGGGAGAAGTGGATAGGTAGACTTCAAAAAGCCTCCGCGCAATAATTCAGCAAAAATCTATTTCTGCATATTGATCCTGAATATTTAAAGCTGATGAATTTATTTATCGATGTTCTGAACCCGGCAGTACTGATTTTTTTAATCCTCCCGAAAATCTAAAGAATCCAAAAATGGTGTCCAAAATCATGGTCAAAAAAGGCCCTCCGATTTTCACCGGAGAGCCTTTCAGTTTATAATAAATCACTTATTTAATTCTGTTTATTTGAACCCTTTAACGGTAGAAGCTATGTGCAAAAAACCGAAAATAGAAACAACAAATATTAGCAGGTATACAATTGCTAAAATGACTAAAACCTTAAGCGCAATACTGAAGATAAGCTTAATCATATTTGCTATAGCAGTCGACTTCAGTTCTTAGCGTAAACCTTTACCAGGAAAACGTAGTTCTGCAATTTTTTGATTTGCAGCGGACGGCTAAGCCCCGACAAAGTATTTTTTGAATTCAATGCCGGTTTTTTCGAGTTTGAATCAGCAGCCAGACTATCAAGGGCAGCCAGCAGGTAGCTTGATTTGGATGCGAAATGTGCACCTTCCATTTGTGCCTGTTTAGCTTTTACGATACCAATAATGTTTCCCCTGCTATCCAGTAATGGTCCACCGCTGTTGCCTGGGTTTAATGGTACAGATATCTGGTAATCGACAGAATCATTATCGAATCCATTTTGTGAAGTGATCCTTCCATCACCATATACCGGTGAATCCTGCGGATAACCATAGGTAAATACGTTTTCGGCTAAATCGCTTTCCGATTTCTTAAATGTATAAGGTATTGCTCCCAATTCTCTGAAGGCCGTATCAGTGATCTTTAAAATAGCAACATCACTATTGGCATCAGTAAATACAACTTTCGCTTTAAAGGCCCGCCCGGCGTAATTTTGAACATATACCGAATCGGCACGGTAAATAACATGATAATTGGTAGCTATTAAACCGCCAGAGGTTATGGCAAAACCAGTACCGCGGTACCTATCGCTAGTTACAGGTGTCCTTACCGGGGTAGTCACCTTGGCGTATTTTCCTTTAGAAAGGTCGCTGCGTAGTTTCCCAACCTCCCTTACCATTTCTTCATAACCAGATTTTGTACTTAAACTACCGGTCACAAATAAAGTACCCAGTATAGCAAATATGGCAATGGAAGCCGCTACTGAAATTTTAGAGTGATGGTTACGCCATAACTGCACGATCCAGGCCGGGCGTTCGGTAGCTTCTTCAACCAGAGTATGAACATCAATTTCGCTATGGATAGCGTTTAACCTGCTTTCCAGTTCAACACGTTCGCCATAGTGCTTTAGTATATCCACAAACTGCTGATGTTCGATCACGCGCTGATCTAGTTCAGCATTTTCCATGCGCAATTGCTCAAACGCACGACGTTCGTCGGCATTCATGCTACCAGCAAGGTAACGCTCAATGGTTTCTAAAAGTAGCTCGTCTCTCATTTCATTTCCCTATTTCTGCTGAAAAAATAATTTTTTCAGCCTTTGCAGGCACTTATACTTCTGTGTTTTGGCATTATCCGCATTGGTATAACCAAACCTTTCACAGATATCCTGCATTGATTTATTATTAATATAAAAGTCTTCGATAATAGTTTTGCAAGGCTCGCCCAACAAACCCAGGGCACTTTGCATTTTACCGAACTGCAGATTGCGCTCATGCTGGTCTTCCACCTCTTCTTCCACCGGCACAAATTCCTGGAAGTCTTTCAGGTCGCCACCATAACGGCTCATCTGGCTTAGTCGTTTAAGCCATAATCTGCGGCAAACCGAATACAAAAATGTTTTCAATTTGCTGTTTAGCTCAAAATCGCCCTTTTTTATCTTATTATAAAGAACAATGATCGCCTCCTGGTAAATATCCTTAGCATCATCAGCGGTACCGTTGTTATTTACGATCAGCTGCAGTACCATCGGAAAATATGCCACATACAAACGTTTGATAGCACTTTCCGAATTATTGAGTATACCAAATACAATTTCGCTGTCTGTAGGAGCCGAAGTTTTTATTTGTTTATTCACTATTAATACGGTTTATGCGAAATTGTAACCCACTCATTGTAAAAAATTTAGCTGAAATTAAACACTACGGGCAATCCGGTTTAATTTGAACTCAATTTTACGATTTAAATTATACAATCCAATATTGTCAAAAACACAAAATACTCGCGCTACCAACTTTTCAGGGCAGCTGTCTCGCTATACCGCTATATAAATAAAAGAGCAATAAAATGTATAATCTATATTACCCTATAAAATACATGGTTTTAATATTTTTTTAAAAAACATGGGTTACCTTTTACAACTAAGGGTATTAAGACGAAACAAAACTATTATTCAAATGAAAAATTCATTCAAAGTTGCTATCCTGGCATTAGCTATCGCTGTTTCAGCTGCTGCTTGCAAAGGTAAATCTGGTGCTGGTGCTGATTCTACAGCTAAAGCCGTTGACACTACAGCTAAAGCTGTTGACACTACTAAAAAAGCTGCTGACACTTCTAAGAAAGCTGTTGCTGACACCACTAAAAAAGACACTACTAAAAAGAAATAATCGCCAATTAGCGATCTCATTTTAGTTTTTTTTAACTGGTTTACAGTTTTTTAGTAAACATTAAAGGTAATCTGTAATATTTTTTAAAATATTACGGGTTACCTTTTGTTTTTTCTGGTATTAAAGAGAAACTATTAATCACTTATTAAAAAAACTAAAATGAAAAACACTTTCAAAATTGGTTTCCTTGCATTAGCAATCGCTGTTTCAGCTGCTGCTTGCAAAGGTAAATCTGGCGCTGGCGCTGGCGATTCAACCGCTGCTAAAACTGACACTACTTCTAAAATGGCTGACACTACTAAGAAAATGGCAGACACTTCTAAAATGAAGGCTGACACTACTAAGAAAGACACTACTAAAAAGAAGTAATCTTAGTTTCAGTTAAAAGAAACATCAAAACCCTGTAGTTAGCTACGGGGTTTTTTTGTGCCTTAAATTTTACCGGCAGTCTACACGGCTTAAAAAAACACCCTGCCTCCTGACAATTATTTTTATTTTCGGGCTTTATGGTTCAAGCACTGCTTTCTATTCATGAGGCAAATCTGAAATTTGCCAATACTGTTGTTTTTAAGAATCTTAATTTCACCATCAACAAAGGCGAAAACTGGGCAATTGTTGGCAATAGCGGTTCGGGAAAAAGCGCGCTGTTGCAGGTTATAGCCGGTAAGTTCCATTTATCAGCGGGAAATGTCCGTTATTATTTTCATGAAGAATTTATAGCAAGGCTGGGGGCAGCAGCCGAGCACCTTACTTTTCATCGGCTTATAGCCATGGTTGAGTCCCGGCACCATTTCCGCAACCTTTCCAATACAGGCGAATTTTATTACCAGCAACGCTATAATTCGTCAGATTCGGAAGATGCTTTAACCGTATCAGACTATTTGGCCGCTGTGCAATCCTATATCAACCATGATTTTGGATGGACCTTAGAAAAAGTAAGCGATTTGCTTCAACTTCAACCACTTGCAGATAAGCAACTGATCAAACTGTCAAATGGCGAAACCAAAAGGCTTTTGATAGCAGCGGCGCTCATCAAAAACCCGTTGCTACTGCTATTGGATAACCCACTTGCAGGTTTGGATATCGAAACCAGGGCACGTTTCGGGGCTATCATTAGGGCAATAACAGCATCAGGTATCCATATAATTATTACCAGCTCCCCTACTGAAATACCGGAAGCCATTAGTCATGTTGCTGTTTTAAAAGGTGGCAGGATCGAAAAACAGGTTCTTCGCGGTAATTTTGACGCCGGATCAGTTGGCTTAGCCAGCAACAAGCACATTGATAAAACTGAACTTGCCGAATTATTGCGTACGCGCCAGGTTCGCCCCGGGTATGCGGAGGTGGTTAGGATGCGGCATATCAATATCAGCTATGGGGAAAAACAGGTTTTAAAAGATATTAACTGGCAGGTAAAGCTGGGCGAGCGCTGGGCGCTGCTCGGACCGAACGGCGCCGGCAAATCAACCCTGCTCAGTCTGATCAATGCCGACAATCCGCAGGCCTATGCCAATGATATTGTACTATTCGATCGCAAACGCGGTACTGGTGAAAGTATCTGGGATATTAAGAGTGAAACCGGTTTTATCTCACCGGAGCTGTACCAATATTTCCCTACGGATAATAGTTGTTTGCAGGTGATCGAATCTGGCTATTATGATACCATGGGTTTGTTCAGACCCAGTGACCCCAAAAAAGCTGCCATAGCTTTAAGGTGGATGAAGGCATTAGAGATCGACCAATATGCCCGTCAGCTGCTTAAAAATATCCCGGCTGGTGCTCAAAGACTTTGCTTGCTGGCCAGAGCCCTCATCAAAAACCCTACCCTGTTGATCTTTGACGAACCCTGCCAGGGCCTGGATGTACACCAGGTGGCGCATTTTAAGGCTGTGGTTGATGATATTTGCCAGTTAAGCAATGTCACCCTTATTTACGTTACCCATTACCAGCATGAACTGCCTGATAGCGTGACCCGGGTATTGCGGCTGGATAATGGCAAGGTTGTCTGAATTGCTTCCAGCAACAATAGGAGTTTGACAGAATTGTAATCAGGAATATTGGCAGCGCTGCGCTGATACATATTTACATTTCATTGTCAATTATCTTACACGTTTTCGCTCCAAGGCAAATTGTATGTATTTTTGCTACATGAATACTGCCGATCTGTTGCAGCGCGCTTTAAACTTTGATTTCCTGTCGATAGAAGAAGGCGTGCATCTTTACCACCATGCGCCTACTGCCGAATTGATGTTTGTCGCCAATGAATTGCGCAAAAAACAGATACCCCATGGCAAAGTTACCTGGCAGATTGACCGTAACGTAAATACCACCAACGTTTGTATCGCCAACTGTAAATTCTGTAATTTCTTTCGCCGTCCGGGACATGAGGATAGTTATATCACCGATATCGAGACCTATAAAGTTAAAATTGAGGAAACCTTTCGTTTTGGTGGCGATCAGTTGCTGTTACAGGGTGGGCACCATCCCGATTTGGGCCTTAAATTTTATGCAGATCTGTTCAGGCAATTAAAAGAGTTATATCCTGATCTTAAACTGCACTCACTCGGTCCGCCAGAAATTGCACACGTAGCCAAATTGGAAGGCATGAGCCATATCGATGTGCTGCGCGAATTAAAGGCTGCCGGCCTTGATTCCTTGCCCGGTGCAGGTGCCGAAATTTTAAACGATCGTGTACGCCGCCTGATATCCAAAGGCAAATGTGGTGGCAAAGAATGGCTTGATGTGATGCGTGCTGCTCACCAGCTGAACCTGCCTACATCGGCAACCATGATGTTCGGTCACGTTGAAACTATTGAGGAGCGTTTTGAACACCTGGTTTGGATACGCGAGGTACAATCAGAAAAACCTGAGGGCAATTATGGCTTTACCGCCTTTATCCCATGGCCTTTCCAGGATGATGGAACTTTATTACGCAAAGTAAGGGGTATCACCAATAATGTATCGGGCGATGAATATATCCGTATGATCGCCTTGAGCAGGATCATGCTCCCTAATATTAAAAACATACAGGCCTCATGGCTTACCGTGGGCAAGCAGGTCGCCCAGATTTGCCTTCATGCCGGTGCCAACGATTTTGGTTCGATCATGATCGAAGAGAATGTAGTTTCGGCTGCCGGTGCTCCGCATCGTTTCACAGCAAAAGGTATTCAGCAATCCATCGCCGAAGCCGGCTTCGAACCACAGCTGCGAAATCAAAAATATGAATGGCGCGAAGTTCCTGCTCAATTGGAAGAACAGGTAATAAACTATTAATTTTTTAGCTTAAAGGTTTATTTTTTTACCCGGCAATGTAGGTCAAATTGCTTAAGGTTTAAGAAAAAAGAAAGGCCGGGTACTCTCGCAGTTACCGGCCTCTACATCTACCTATGAAAAACAGCCCTTTTTGGGGGTCAGGTATAATTAACCAAATCTTGTGCCATTGTGCCAAACTGCTTGTTTTAGTGCAAAAAACTTAACCTTTAATATATTTATTAATTAATTGTGGAATTAATTTCCGAAAGTTGTTGCTTTTTTTCCCACTTTTTTCCTCAAAATCTCGGGTATTCCCCAAAACATTTCCCCAATTGTTAATATCTTCTATACCAATTTTCGCAATCTGAAATATCTTTTCGCATATTTGAGCTCAGGAAGATTGATCGTAGCATACCAATGGAAAGCCCGGAACTATATATTGAAGCCCTGATATTTTCATCGGAACAGAGCATCCGTATCGAAGAAATTATCTATTGCCTGCAATCTGTATTTGAACGCGATTTTTCTATAGAAGAAGTAAGTGCAAGCATTGCGAATATCCATCAAAAATATAAGGAAGGTAATCTGGCCATTGAACTGGTAAATGTTGCAAACGGCTACCAGTTTCTAACCAAAAAGGAATACCATGCGGTGATCAATCTGCTGCAGATACAACGATCTAAAAAGAAGCTGAGCCAGGCAGCTCTGGAAACTTTGGCCATCATTGCCTATAAACAGCCTGTAACCAAGTTGGAAATTGAACAAATAAGAGGCGTTAACAGCGAATACTCTATTCAAAAACTACTGGAAAAGGAACTGATCACCATCTCGGGCAAGTCGGATACCGTAGGAAGGCCCATATTATACAGCCCAAGCCAACAGTTTATGGATTACTTTGGAATCAACAGCTTATCAGAACTACCTCAGATCAAGGACTTTCAGGATAACTCATCAACAATTGGGGAGCAAACAGAATAATTTTTAATAGTATTTTCTTTGAAAATGATTTTAATTATTTTTGGATAACAATAGCAACAAGAAATACAGCGTTTGCTAATTACCCTGATTAATTAATAAGATACTGACACCCAACTAAATCATCGAAATGACAACGCCGAAGAAACCTGTAAAGAATGATACGAGTGCTAAAGGCACTGGCGCAAGTAAAGATGAAAAACCGGCAGATCAAACTGCCAAAAAACGAGTTGTTGACGACGATGAAGATGACGATTTTGATATCCCGATCGACGATCTGGGACGCTATGAAAGCTTCGATACCTACGATGATGACGACGATTTTTAATTAGCCAATAAATTCCTGTTTAAATACGACTTTGAAGCATCCGGCAATTTGCGGATGCTTTTTTATATTCAGCCCCCATTGAGATGAAAATTATTGAGGTTAACAACAAACAAACCCAACAGGCATTTTTGGATGTTGCCAGGATAATTTACAAAGGCGACCCCAATTGGATCTGTCCTCTGGATATTGATATTGCCGCCGTTTTCGATCCGGCAAAGAATAATTTTCATCAACATGGTAGTGCTATCAGATGGATTTTAAAGGATAATGACGGAAAGCTGATAGGTCGAGTTGCGGCATTTATCAATACCCAAAAAGCCTACCAATACGAACAGCCCACCGGCGGCATGGGTTTTTTTGAATCGATAGACAATCAAGAGGCGGCATTTTTACTTTTTGATACCGCAAAAAACTGGTTGGCAGATAAAGGTATGAAAGCGATGGATGGGCCTATCAATTTTGGTGAGAATGATAATTTCTGGGGACTACTGGCTGAGGGTTTTGTGCCGCCCTCTTACGGTATGAACTATAATCCTCCCTATTATAAAAAGTTCTTTGACGACTACGGATTTAAAACCCTGTATGAGCAAATAACCAATCATGTTGATATTCTTAAACCTTTCCCCGAGCGTTTCAGGAAAATAGCCGCCTGGGTTTCACAAAAACCGGGGTATGAATTTAAGCACTTTGCATCATCAGCAATAGACAGTTTTGCCAGTGATTTTATTGAGATCTATAACGATGCCTGGCGTGATTTTGAAAACTTCGTACCAATAAGCAAGGTCACCATACTGGAAAGTTTTGAAAAAATGAAGCCGATCATGGACGAACAACTGATATGGTTTGCCTATGTAAATGGCGAGCCGGCTTCGTTTGTAGTAATATTGCCGGATGCCAACCAGCTGTTTAAACATATCAATGGTAAACTCAATCTGGCAGGTAAACTCAAATTCCTGTATTACCGTTGGCGGGGCGTAAAACGAATGCGGGCGGTTGTGATGGGCACCCGTCCAAAATATCAAAAACATGGTCTCGAGTCGGCCATGTTTATTAAAGTGGGCGAATATGCTTTACCTAAGAACCAGTACGAAGAATTAGAACTCTCGTGGGTAGGCGATTTTAACGATAAAATGCTCGCATTACACCATAGCATGCGCGGGGTGTTTGGCAAGAAACACCTAACAATGCGGTTTATTTTTCAATAGGATCAGTAGAAAACAGGGGAATTCAGGCAGTAACTTTAGTGTGGCGCAGCTCTTCGAACAACTCGATCACTTTCTTTTGCAGGTCAATTACTTCGGCCTCGCGGTCCAATAGCTTTTTGTTGACGGTCTCCAATTCGTTGATGAATTTTTGATCCTGCTCAGCATCATTGAAAGTAAGCAACTGAACAACCGTCATGTCAAACAACACCGCAATTTGTTCCAGCCTCGATAAATTAATATCGGTTATACCTGTTTCAATTTTAGAAAATGCCGGGATTGATATGTCTAATTTTTTAGCAACATCCTCCTGGCTCCACCCTTTTTGATGGCGAAGTAACCTGATTTTTTTACCTAGTGCTTTCATTTTTCTTTTTTGTTGGATAAAGTTTCTCAGAGGTTAATAAAGTTACAAAAAATATCATTCCAACAAATATTATTTA
>CAISPD010000051.1 GCA_903887275.1 uncultured Mucilaginibacter sp. | reverse complement strand
CCATTTTCATAAAATTAGCGATGGCATGTACCATATGCTGCTTACGCTCAGGCTCTTCTATGCTTTTTGCCTTTTCTATCATCAGCTCAATAGTTTTGCCATAGTGTTTATAGCGGATCCGCTGATGCGGGTATTTCAAACGCTCGGGCTTCAGGTGTATCGCCTCAATAGATGGTTTAGGGTACGGTGAATCCACGTCGATCTGGAAATTGGAAATGATATGCAGGTGATCCCATAGCTTATGCTTGAAATCGGCTACATCGCGCAGGTGCGGATTCAAAAAGCCCATCAGGTCTATCACTACCTGGGCATAGCGGTTACGTTCTTCGCGCGTTGGCAGTTCGCAAATATATTTTACCATATTTTGAACGTTACGGCCGTATTCAGACAGGATCAATTTATTCCTGGTTGAATTATAATCAAATGGTTTTGACGGTTCTATCGCCATAAAAACAGTATTTTAAGTTGTAAGTGATATTAAACTAAAATCAGCGCAGATCCCACAGTGGGCGGCTAAAGTTGAATTGTTATTGAAGTAGTGCAAATATAATTTATTTAAGGTGTTGTGCAAATTTTTGTCGGAAGTTGGTCATTGGTCATTGGGTAATTGGGGGGCAAATTAAAACGGTTTAAGCGTAATGAAATTTTTAAATTAATGGTTCATTGTTGTTGACTTTGGTCAACGGTTGCCAAACAGTGAGATTTGGGGCTTTTGCCGAAATGGCGCCAGAAAACTTACGAAGTTTTAGAAACTTTGTAAGTTTAACGGTGAGCAGGGGGACAACTAAATTCGAAAAAGCTCCTAACTTTACATCATTCCAAAAAAAATGAAGATAACTCATACCGAAATATACCGGTTCAGCATACCGATGGATCCCTTTACAATAGCGACGGGTACGATGGACCATGCGCAAAATGTATTTATCAGGGTTTTTACTGATGCTGGAATTTATGGAGTAGGGGAATGTTCGGCCTTTCCGGTTATTGTTGCCGAAACACAGGATACCTGCCTTGTAATGGCCCGTGAGTTTGCACGGCTATGGCGGGGAAAAGACGCACTGGACCTGGAGGCACGCTTACAACAATTGCATGATTTTACAGCCGGTAACAGTACTATAAAAAGTGCTTTTGATATGGCACTGCATGATATCGCCGCAAAGAATGCGGGTTTGCCGCTATACCAGTTATTAGGAGGTGCTAAACGAGATGTTGAATCTGACATTACGATCGGTATCGCGTCCCCCGAATTGATGGCTATGAAAGCACGTGATTTTGTTGATAGTGGTGCTTCTGTTCTAAAAGTTAAATTGGGAAAAGATGCGCAGACCGACGTTGAACGGATCAGACAGATAAGGGCGGCAGCAGGTGAACCTATTAAAATCAGAGTAGATGCCAACCAGGGCTGGAGCTTTGATGAAGCTGTTCTTGCGTTAAATGGTATAAGCAAATACAATATTGAATTCTGTGAACAGCCCATGCGCATCTGGTATGACGACCGGTTGCCTGAATTAAAAAAGCTTTCACCAGTAAAGATCATGGCTGACGAAAGTGTTTTTAACCACCATGATGCACGGAAGCAAATCAATAGTGATTCATGCGATTATATCAATATCAAATTTTCTAAATCGGGAGGAATGTACGAAGCCAAAAAAATCCACGACCTGGCGGAAAGAAAAGGTATTCCATGTATGATGGGCGGAATGCTCGAAAGCCGTATCGCCCTCAGTGCCAAACTGCATTTTGTATATAGCATACCAAATATTCATTTTTACGATATGGACACCTGCATGTTGGTCCACCTCGCCGACCCCTGCTTTGGCGTTTTAATTTACGATGGCTATAAACTCCTTAT
>CAISPD010000050.1 GCA_903887275.1 uncultured Mucilaginibacter sp. | reverse complement strand
TAATTAATTTTACTGCAAATATTATTGCAGTTTATTATGGAAGATCCAGAAGTACCGACCGAACATTTGCACGAACACATCCACGAAGCGGTGCACGAAAGCCATAGCCGCTGGTCGATGAGTGTCGCTATTTCTACAGCGTTTATGGCGGCTTTTGCAGCTGTAAGTAGTTTAATGGCCGGCCATTCCTCCAACGAAGCCTTAATTGCCCAGATCAAAGCCTCTGATAAATGGTCTTATTACAATGCTAAAGGCATTAAAGCAGAAGTAAACGATGCCGTACTTCAACTAAAAGACGCCAAAAAAGATACCTCCCAGGCGGCTGTAGCCCGTAAAGCAAAGCTGAAGGCCGATCAAAAAGAAATACAAAAGCAATCTACCGAACTTGTAGAAGAATCGGAAAACCAACTTCAAAAAGACATGTTGCTGGCCCGGGCTGTCACCTTTTTTCAGATAGCTATTTCCATTTCGGCGATGTCGCTGCTATCCAAGAAGAAGTCATTATGGTACGTCAGTCTGGTAATGTTTGCCCTTGGAATACTCCAATTCCTCATCGGCTTATTCCCACACTTTTTTGGCTGGTTTTCTAATCTGTAAAGACACGATTTTTGAACACGATTTTTGAACACGATTTTCTGGATTTTATTTAGATAGACAGGAGAATTAGCATCATGTCTATCCTTTCAATCTTTTAAATCGTGTCTCATTGTACCTTTTTTGTCTGAACCTTGATTTGTAGGATTCGAAGATCAGTATGAAGGTATTGTAATTAGGCTAGTCAACGTTCCAACCTTCCAACGTTCCAACCTTCCAACCTAATCTAACCAATCCCAAAATCTTGTCTTATTTAAACACAAACCCATTATTCCCCCGATTAATATCAGGTAATGCGGCATCGGGGTCAACTACAACGCTCTTGGCTTCGGATGTGGTGGGGATAACAAAACTTACCATTCTGTTTTGTATCCATGCTTCAACAGGCACCTGAACCCGTTTTGAGCTGCCGTCTTTTAGTTTAACTTCAACCGTAAATGGCATTGGCATTTGTTCAAGGTTGGCTACGGTAACTTTCAGACCCTGTTTAGGGTCGTTGTGAACATAGTCCGCTGCCACAAGTTCAAGATCTAGTTTCAGGTTATTATAATACCAGCCTTTCCAAAACCAGGAAAGATCTTCGCCGCTGCCATTATCCATCGAGCGAAAGAAGTCATCAGTTTGCGGGTGTTTAAATGCCCATTGGTGTATATAATTACGAAAAGCATAGTCGAAACGGTCGTGTCCCAAAATTTGTTCCCGTAAAAGTACCATGCCAAATGCAGCTTTAAAATACTCCACATTATGCCGGTATTTTTCAGAAACAGCATCAGCGGCAGTCATGATGGTAGGAGCATCAGGATCAACCAGGGTAGGTATGATCTCATCTGCAGGATTGCCGCCACCCGGAGCATATTCACCATCGCGTTTAAGTCCATATTCGCCATTATTAAAGGCGTCTGAAGCATAAATATCGATAAAGGTATTAAAGCCTTCGTCCATGAAAGCATAACGCCGCTCGTTTGAACCCACGATCATCGGGAACCAGTTATGACCGATCTCATGGGCCGTTACCCAGTATAATTCCTTGGTTTTATCATTGATACCATCAAAAACGATACCCGGGTATTCCATGCCACCAGCCATACCAGCTTCATTTACAGCTACCGGCCATGGGTATACAAACCATTTTTCAGAAAAGTATTCGATTGATTTTTTCAGGTATTCTGTAGCCCTTCCCCAGCCGTCGTTACCGGCGCTTTCTATCGGATATACCGACATGGCCAAAGCCTTTTTACCGCCCGGCAGATTAACCCTCGCTGCATCCCAGATATAAGCTTTAGAGGCACCAAATGCCACATCGCGGGTATTGTACATCTTAAAGTGCCAGGTAAGCGTGCCGCTCTGTACTGGTCGCGACGTAGCCTTATTGATCTCATCAGCTTTGCGGATCATAACTGTCTGATCGCTTTGCCGGGCAGCCGCTAAACGGTTAAGTTCGGTTAAAGTCAATACTTCTTTCGGGTTGACCAATTCGCCCGATCCGGCTACGATCATATCCCAGGGTACGGTTACCTGGTAGTCTATGTCGCCATATTCAAGGTAAAATTCTCCGGCGCCGAGGAAAGGCAAAGTATCCCAGCCTACAGAATTATCATAAACACACATGCGCGGAAACCATTGCGCCATTTCATAAATTTTGCCGTTACGGGTCTCAAAATGATCTGTACGATTACCAAAAGTACCAGGTATGGTATAACGGTATTTGATCAGCAGTTTAACATTGCCTTTATTAGGCAATACCGGCTTATCCAACCTTACCTGCATGCGGGTATCGGTGATGATAAAGTTGACGGGTTTTTTGTATTTGCCATAATCTACCGATACCGACTCTATCTGATAGCCATCGGTATGCAGACGTAGCGAATCGGTAAAATCAGTATAGTAATTAGAACGGGCGTCTTTTTTATAAGTATTCTGGTCGAGCTGCAGCCACAGGTATTGCAGCGCATCCGGACTATTGTTGGTATAGTCAATAGTTTCTGTAGCAGAGAGCGTTTCGCTATTGGTATCAATAGCAGCTTTGATATGATAATTTACCCGGTTTTGCCAGTACCTGGGCCCGGGGTTTCCATTGGGTGCGTGGAATTCACTGCCTCTTTCGTTATAAAATGCCGGTGAAAACAAGTCGGCCGGCTGGTAGTTAGACACGATAGTATCTACCATGATCGGGCGCTTTTTCCGTTGCGAAAAAGCATTGGATACCGTGACAAGTAAACAGAGTAAAAACAGGAATTTTATTTTCATGGTTTGGTAGTTATTGTTGCAATATACAAAGGCTGAATTTAATTTTTAGTTTGATGCGGAAATGATACAAAAGTTTAGCGCCGTGGCTAAATACTAACATTTTTTTTAAAAGGCTGAAAGTGCAATTCAGATAAATTTCCAGGTTAATTTTAATGAGTTTTCACCCCGCCAGAGTTATTTTAAAATTGTTAAATTCGATTTATGAAATACCGCACTTCACGCTTTCCCGCAATTATCTCTGCGGCAGCCTTACTTTTAATCTCCTCCTGTAAGCACGCTTCCGAACAGACAGGTTTTAAAGAATACCTCGATTCGGCCAATTTCGATAAAAGTGTGGTGCCTGGTGACGATTTTTTTACTTACGCTAATGGTACCTGGTTGAAAAATCATGCTATGCCTGCTAGTGAGGTTTGGTGGGGCGATGCCAAAATATCCGAGGATGATAATTTCAAAAAGATCAAAGCCATGCTGGAGGAAGCTGCATCCGGTTCACCTTCCGACAGGATGGAAAAAATGGTGGGTGATATGTACAAAAGCGGACTGGATACCGCAGCTATCGAAAAGCTGGGTATCGATCCGGTGAAAGGAGATATGGCCAGGATCGATGGCATTAAAAATACCGATGAATTGCTGAAAGAAATAGCCTTTGATCAAACCAGGGGTTTAGGTAATTCCTTTGGGTTTGGAGTAGCGCCTGATCTCAAAAATAGCGCTAAACTGATCGGCAATCTAATGCAGGGTGGCTTAGGTTTGCCTGAAAAAAGCTATTATTTCGATCCAAATTCAAAAAAGATCCGTGATGCTTACCAGCAATATGTCGCTAAGCTGCTGGTATTTGGTGGTACTGCTAAGTCCGATGCAGGTAAAGCTGCTTTGGCGATTTTGAGCTTTGAGACCGAACTGGCAAAGGCGTCCAGATCGCCTGTTGAATTGAGAGATATTGATGCCAATTACCATAGATACAGTGTAAAGGATCTGCCGGCTACAATTCCGGGCATCAACTGGCCGGCCTTGTTAAATGGACTAAAGATGAATTCAGATTCGGTGGTGATCACCCAGCCCGATTATTTCAAAGCATTGGCGGTACAGTTGAATAAAACCAGCCTGGATACCTGGAAAAATTACCTAAAGTTTCACCTTCTGGATGCCACGGCGATCTTTTTAAATAAAGATTTAGCCTTTGCGCACTACGAATTCGCCGATAAAACACTTAACGGACAGCAGGTGCCTTTGGAACGCTGGGATCAGGTTTCGCGGGTTATCGATGGCCTGATGGGCGACCCGCTGGGCTATGTTTATGTACACAAGTATTTTCCACCCGCAGCAAAGGCCCGCATGGATACACTGGTACGCAATGTGGAAGCTGCATTTGAGGAACGCATTAAAAACCTGCAATGGATGGGTGATACCACCAAACAAAAAGCTATTGCCAAGTTGCATACCGTCGTATCGAAAATTGCCTATCCTGATAAATGGAAACAGTATGAAGGCGTGAATATCGATCCGGCTAAATACTGCGCCAATGCACTGGCCTGTAAGGCATATTTATACCAGGAGATGATGGATTACCTCAAAGCAGGCAAAACCGACCGTAAGCGATGGGGGATGACCCCACCGACCGTTAACGCGGAGGAGGACCCTTCATTAAATACTATCGAGTTTCCGGCAGGTATCCTGCAATATCCTTTCTTTGCTGTTGATGCCGATGATGCTGTTAACTATGGCGGTATAGGTTTGGTTATCGGCCACGAACTCACCCATGGTTTTGACGATCAGGGGAGGCAGTTCGACAGCCAGGGTAACCGCAAGGATTGGTGGACAGCGGCAGACGCGGCACGATTTAAAGTAAAAGCGGATCAGATCGTTAAACTTTATGATGGATACAAAATACTCGATTCATTGCATGTTAATGGCTCATTGACCCAGGGCGAGAATATTGCCGATTTTGGTGGCCTGGCTATTTCTTTTGATGCATTTAAGAAAACAGCTGAATACAAGGCTGGCAAGAAGATCAATGGCTTTACGCCGGCACAGCGTTATTTCTTGTCGTTTGCCCAGTGCCGCCGCCGCAAAATGACGGACGACTACCTGAAAACCTTTATTAAAACCGATCCGCACGCACCATCATGGTACAGGATCAATGGACCCTATTCAAACTTTAATGCGTTTTATGAGGCTTATGGTTTAAAACCCGGCCAAAAGATGTACCGGCCTGAAGCGGATAGGATAAGTATCTGGTAGTTACTGATTGCTCATCATCTCCGCTAAAATACCCTCTTTGAGCGAGTAGGTACAAAGCGCAATTTGGTTGATATCCAATTTTGCTATAATAAAGCGTGTAACGATTGACGATACCACGATCATATCAACTCTTACCGGGATAATAGCCGCATTAACTGCACGTTCGGCATGTGTTGAATGTATGAGCTCATTGATTACAAATTGCAGGTCATGATAGTCGAATTTATAGTTTTTGATCGATAGCAGATCAAATGAATCATTCCTGCGTAATGCTTCCATTTCGGCAAATGTTTCAAAGGAGCCGGAGGAACCGATCAGCTGTTGAACCGGATAGCGTTCGATGGCAGTAAATAGATTACCAAGTTTATGTTCAAGGTAAGTATTAATGGCTTCAATCGAAGCCGGGTCTATCGGGTCGCTTTGGTGAAAACTGTCCATCAAACGGGCAGCACCTATCTCGAAACTTTCCCGCCATACGATGGCGTGGTTGTTGCCGATAATAAATTCAATGCTGCCACCACCAATATCCATGATAAGCGTATAAGCTTCGTTCAATACTTCTGCAGCTTTGATACCCATATAAATATAGTTAGCCTCAATACTGCCGTCGATTACCTCGATGTTCAGTCCGGATTCGTTTTTTACCTTTTCAATAAATTCCCCCGCATTTGAAGCATTGCGTAAAGCAGATGTTCCTATGCACTTGATATGCTGTATTTTATATTGTTGAATTTTTCGCGAAAAGTCTTTTAAAGTAACTACACCTCGTTCAAATGCTGCTGGTAAAATGACACCCTTGTTGATACCACCTTCACCCAGTTTTACTGCGATATGCTGGTGTACCAGTATTTTGAAATTGGAGATATTGCCCTCGGCAATCAGCAGGTGAAAAGTATTGGTGCCGAGATCCATCACGGCATAACGATTGTCCATGTCTCAAAAATAAATAATCCCCCAAATGTTTTGGAGGATAATTACAGGCATATAAATATCCGTTGTTTCGGTGTTATTCTTTATAAAAGAACCACTTTGCCAATTCTTTGAAGCTGGCTTTTTTGCCATACATCAGCACACCTACCCGATAAATACGTGAGGCGACATAGGTAGTAAACAAGAAGCCCACAACCATCAGGGTCATCGATATCACCAATTGTAAAGTACTGACGCCGCCAAATGGTATACGGACCATCATCGCTACGGGAGCCGTAAATGGAATCATGGAAAGCCAAACTGCCAATGAACTGTCTGGAGCCTGGTATAATACTGAAACCGATAATAAATAGGTAAACAGCAGTGGCATAGTGATAGGAAACATGAATTGCTGGGTTTCCGTTTCGCTATCAACAGCAGAGCCTACTGCAGCAAATAAGGCGCTGTATAATAAATACCCGGTGAAAAAGTAGAAAATAAAAACGGCAAATATGTAACCAAATGGAATTGATTGTAACATAGAAAGAAATCCTATAGTTGCCCCTTGCGGCGATGATAAAACAGCACCAACTACTTTTGTCGACAGGTAGGATAATATGAGCCATGCTGCAAATTGAGTCAAACCAACAAGGCCAACGCCAATAATTTTACCCAGCATTAACTGAAAAGGTTTTACCGATGATATGATGACTTCGATAACGCGACTGGTTTTTTCCTCAATTACTCCACGCATAACCTGCGCGCCATAAATAAATAAGGTCATATAGATCAACACTGCACAGGCAATACCAATACCGATATTGGCACCAACATTCGCATCTTTATCGCCTGTTTCTGTTACTTGTATAGGATTTACTGAGATATTAGTTTGTCGTATAGTATTTATAATTGCCGTGTCGATATGTTGTTTCATCAAACCATCGCTTATGGCAATGTCATTCAACTGTTTTTCGATTTGTCCGGTTAGTAAAATGAAGGTTTCTTTTTAGCAAAGAACTGTAGCGAATCCTTTTTGAAATATCCCTTTGTTATCCGTAATACTGATATGTTTTCGTCGTTAAGTGCTTCGTGTTTGAGATTGGACAGTGATTCCGATGTAGCCAGGAACTTAATGTTTTTGCCATTATGAAATTTGCCCGCAAAAATTCCGGTTTCATCTGTTACCTTGATTGTTTGCATTGTACTCAACTCTGAATTGTTTTTTGCCACCAAAACAACAGCAGCCATCATTACCAGTATCAACAATGGAACCGCTAATGTCATCACAATAAAGGCCTTCTTCCTCACCCTGGTAATGTATTCGCGCCTGATGATCAATAAAACTTTGTTCATGATTGTGCCAATTTTTGATTTACTCGTTCAATAAATATCTCGTTCATGCTGGGGATCACCTCTTTCAGCATATTGATCTGCGTTTTGGGCAGCAGGTATTGCAATACATCATTGGATGATTTGCCTGGTTTTAACTTGAGGCGAATGGTATAGCTTTCATCTTCGCCGGCCAGTTCATCTACAACATCATAAGGCTGGCTTTCGGATACATCCAGGCGTTTGCCGATATACTCAACCAGGTAGGTTTCGTTGCGGTAAGCATTTTTGATGGATTTGATACTGCCGTCCAATATTTTATGCGAAAGATTGATCAGCGCGATCGAATCGCAAAGCTCTTCTACCGATTCCATCCGGTGGGTAGAGAAGAGGATGGTAGCCCCTTTTTGATTAAGCTCCAGTATTTCATCTTTGATCAGCTCCGCATTTACCGGGTCGAAGCCGCTAAAAGGCTCATCCAGGATGATCAGGTCAGGTTCATGCAAAACGGTTGCTACAAACTGGGCCTTTTGCTGCATGCCTTTTGATAGCTCTTCGATCTTTTTCTTCCACCAGGTTTCCATGCCCAGTTTTTCGAACCATATCTTCAGCCTGCGCTGTGCCTCGGCTCTGCTTAATCCCTTCAATTGCGCCAGGTAGATCATCTGTTCACCGATCTCCATTTTCTTGTACAGACCACGTTCCTCGGGCAAATAGCCGATACGTTCAATATGAACCTGGCTGAGCTTTTGCCCGTCGAAATAGATCTCGCCCGAATCGGGTGCAGTAATTTGATTGATGATACGGATGAGTGAGGTTTTGCCGGCACCATTGGGCCATAGCAGCCCAAATATTTGCCCGCGTTCAACTTCCAGACTTACGTCGGAAAGCGCCTTATGTCCCGCATATTGTTTTTCGATGTGACGGATGCTGAGCATAGAAAGATCAGTTGTTTTTTAATTAGATAGCTTTATTGCCATTTTGTTACTTATTTGAGTTGGAAAGTCGGTATAAGTCCGGAAGACCGAAAGATTGCTTTTTTAATCAGTTATTGGTGTTCCATTTGCAACAGCTTTAGATATTTACTGTTTTGGGATAAAATATAAAGTATGGTAAACAGGGGAATCACCTGAGCCAAACCTGAAATTTGAACCGGAAAAGTTCGCCCCATTTTTGTTGCAGCCAACAATATACCTACCCCCAATATTAACCGTAGCAAGAGTGAAAATCCGAACAAGATCATCGGTTTCGATAGCGCTTTGGATTTCACTTTAAATGCTGCAAAAAGTATATAAAATGCCATTATTGCATCCATTATGCCTAATCCTAAATTTCCGTAAGCAAAAAAATGACCAATAAAAATAACAATTTGAAGCCCTAAAAAAATGCTGAATGGTGTTTGAACGGTAATCGGCTCCTGGTGAAATTGTAAAAGATCTATCAGGTAACGGGTTAATAGGATATAGGCCATGGCCGTAACAAGGTTGAATATAAAAAGCATCAAATGATCTTCAGTACCATTTACTGATACGATCAACCAACATACCAAAACTAAAAAGATCAAGCCACGGTTGTTCCTGATCATTTTGCGATTGCTGGTTTGATTGACGATCATTTTTGCTTTGCCCTCTGGCTCAATTTGTTCTAAAAATAATAACTTTAACTGCACATCCGTACGCAACCAAGCGATGAAACTTAAAATAGTCTGTATTCTTTTATGCTTTTGTTTTGCATACACAGGCTATGCGCAGCATAAGCCCGTTAATATCATTTTCGATAGCGATATGGGCCCTGATTACGACGATGTAGGTGCCATCGCCATCCTGCATAATCTGGCCGACCATCATGAAGCAAATATCCTTGCCACCATGGCCAGTACCAAATATGAAGGTGTAGCAGGGGTACTGGATGTCTTTAATACCTATTTCAAGCGGCCAGCTTTACCGATTGGTGTGCCAAAAAGCTATGCCCTTGAATTGCGCGATTGGCAGCACTGGACCGATACCCTGCTTAAAAATTATCCGCATGCCATCCGCACGAATGACGAGGCCTGGGACGCAGTCAAACTTTATCGTAAAATATTGGCAGAACAGCCGGATAGGAGCGTGACCATTGTTACCATAGGCTTTCTTACAAATTTATCCAACCTGCTCAATACTGCCCCCGACGAATATTCTCCCCTGGATGGTAAAACGCTGGTAGCAAAAAAGGTAAAGAACCTGGTTTGTATGGCTGGTAAGTTCCCATCAGGCTTTGAATTTAATGTGATGCAGGACGCCAAAGCATCTCAAAACGTTTATAACAACTGGCCGGGCCCCATTATTTTCAGCGGGTTTGAAATAGGGGCGAAGATACATGCTGGGATACCCCTGATCCATAATAATTCCATCAAAAATGATCCTGTAAAAGATGCATTCATTATAGCCATACCCAAGGCCAAAGAAGATTCAGCCGGGCGAATGAGTTGGGACGAAACCGCTGTTTTAGTAGCAATAAAAGGCTATTCAAAATGGTACACCCTGCATCGCGGCCGCATCAAAGTTGCCGCCGATGGTAGTGATTCCTGGGACAATCAGGGTAAAGAGCAGGCTTATCTGGTGGAGAAAGTTGATTATCATGAAGTTGAAGCATTGATCAATGACTTGATTCAATATCAACCGGCAATTAAATAAATCATAATTTTACATGGAATTCATGCCGAAGATATAGTTTCAATAGTTCGGGGTTGATATCGCCACTTTCAATTGATTGAGCCTTGTCAACGAAGTTTAGCCTTTGATGAAGGGGGAACGTAGTTATCGGTAAATCCTCCTCGCTATTGCTCCAACGTATAAAAAGCTGACAAGAATCCTGTACTATTCGATATGGTATAAGGTAATAATAGTCGATTCTGAACCTGCCGTATGCAAGGATGATTCTTGGGTCGGTTACTTTTACTTTCATTTCACCGATCTCGCGCAAGTCGGTAATGCCGGTTCTGTTTTTCAAATACATTCTGCGTATCGGAAAACCTGCAGAATCGGGGTTTGCGGCTGCTATGTATAATATGCCATAGCCCTGCATTTCGCGGTAAATCTTGAGTGTCGGTGGAAATGAATATATAAAATTTGTCGCCCACGAAATCTTGCCATCTTTTTGAGGCTTCATAGCATCCCTTCTGAATTTTTCAGTCATTAAACCTGCAGACGACGTCCCAATGAACTTAGTTGTTTTCGATTGTTTAATTGCCTGCCCATGGCAAAAAGCCGCAACAAAAATCAAAAATAGCGCAGTGTACTTTCTCATGGCAAAGACAAGGAGATATTGCAGGCTAAAATAGAAAAAGCGCTGATAAAATTGTCCGTATCTTTTCTATCATCGAATTTATTTGCTGTATGGTAATTCCAAAACAAAGCTTATCATAATTCAAAATAAGTGTAATTTCTTTCGCTTTTTTTTGAAAAATAGTAAACTATTGTTTACCTTTATTTGCCTAAACTATTGAAATGAAATGCTCTGAATTATTGAGATTAATTAAAAGGGCTGGTTGGTACGAAGATCGCCAGTCTGGGAGCCATATTATTTTGAAACATCCAGAAAAAACATACACCATCATTTTTCCGAATCATGGTAGTAAAGAGATAGGAAAAGGAATAGCTGAAAAACTGAAAAATCAGGCAGGGCTTAAATAAACCTTGCATTTAAAATGCAATTTGTACTAGTCGATAGATAGAGAAAATCACTTATACGCTTTAAAAGCACTTAAATCTCAACACAATGGAATTAAAACGTCATACAAAATTTATAGTCGAAAAAACCACCGAAGGGTATAGTGCTTATCGTGAGGAAAAAAATGGTATTATAGTAACTACTGGTAATAATATTACGGAATTGCGAAAAAATATAGTAGAGGCCTACAACTTATATGCGGAATCTAACGGTAAAAAGCAGATTTTACCTGATCAAGTTTCCCTGCAGTTTGATTTGCCATCTTTTTTTGAATATTACCCGGAAATAAATACTTCGGCACTCGGTACCAGAATTGGTATGCACAAAAGTCTTTTATCAGAATATATTAATGGGAAACGTATACCATCTGGAAAGCAAGTGCACAAAATTATGATCGGAATTAAAGAGTTAGGAAAGGAGCTCACACAATTAGAAATTGCTTAAATTAGACATTACCTTAAAAAGTATCATAAATAAAATTACCCCTTTGAGAATCGTCTATACGAAAACTATCTCCACCACGTATCCGTATAAATCAAAGAAAAAAGAGGCTGATCATGATTTATGATGTAGCCTCTTTTTATAGTACTTTATTCACCTTTCACATTCCGCAATTGGCATTCCGCACTCCGCACTCCTTTCACTTTCTACCTTTCACATTCCGCAATTGGCATTCCGCAATTGGCATTCCTTTCACCTTCTACCTTTCAAATTCCGCAATTGGCATTCCGCACTCCGCATTCCTTCCACCTTCCACCTTTCACATTCCGCAATTGGCATTCCGCACTCCGCATTCCTTTCACCCATTTAAGGTTCATCTACATTTGCAGCATTACAACAGCCACTTCCGTCTTGTAATTATTTAAAGGTATAACCAGCACTCAAACCAAAATAGGGTATAAACGTTCCTTCCAGCAGCATGGGGTTTATGCTTATCCGGAAATTGAAACCACCATTGTACGGTTGATAACGATACCCGATTGTAGTGGTCGGTAATAGGTAAGTACCGCTAATTTTCAGATTGTTTCCGATCAACGGGTTTTCATTGTAGGCATTATTGGTGTAGAGTATAGTGCCACCGGCACCAAGTTCTAAAAAACTGCTTTTCCCTCCGGACAAATAATTAAATTGAAAAGGGAATGTTATAAATGTAGTTCCAACCGAACCCCAGGCACCCATACCTATCCGGCCACCAAAGCCATCCCGGCGCTGTGAAAAGCGGGTATCATAATTTGCCGAAAAAAATAATCCGGCTGCACCCACTTCAACAAAAACGGTTTGTGCCCGATGAACAGAAACAGAATCGGAGTTTGTTTTTGATAAATTTTGGGCATCAGCCTGGCTTATGAAAACAGCCATACTAAATATAAACGCAAGTGTCTTTAGTAAATTTTTGTATATCATGGTTTGGTGAATAAGTTAGGTGATGAATTTTGGTAGGTTACGTTTTGGAAAGATACTATTGTGAGGGGAATATTTACTGTAAACCTTTTATAATAAATAAAAAAGCCCGAAATCAAATTGATCTCAGGCTTTTAAGCTTTTAACTATCAAATCTGGAAAGCTTTCCTACTCAAAATATTCCTTCATCCGCTCAAAGAAACTTTTCTCGTTCTTACCCGGACTTGGTTTAAAGTTCGGCGAGCCCTGCAATTGTTCCAGCAATTCGCGTTCTTCGCGGCTGAGGGCCTTTGGTGTCCAGATATTGATGTGCACCAGCTGGTCGCCACGGTGGTATGAGTTTACTTCAGGTACACCTTTGGCTTTTAAGCGAAGTATTTTACCGCCCTGGGTTCCCGGGTCAATTTTTATCTTGGCTTTACCGTCTATAGTTGGTATTTCTACGCTTGTGCCCAGGGCCGCATCAATAAAGCTGATGTGTAAGTCGTAAATAACGTTATTGCCATCGCGCTTGAGCGTTTCGTGCGGTATTTCTTCTATCAGGATGATCAGATCACCGGGTACACCGCCTCTTGGGGCTGCATTCCCTTTACCGCTCATGCTCAGTTGCATGCCTTCGCTCACACCGGCAGGTATATTGATACTGATGGTTTCCTCGTCGCGGGTAACGCCCTCGCCATGGCAGGTTGTACATTTTGCTGTAACAATGCTTCCTTCACCGTTACAGGTAGGGCAGGTGCTGGTAGTCTGCATCTGGCCCAAAATGGTATTAGTAACCCGGCGCACCGCTCCTGCTCCGCCACAGGTTTTACAGGTTTGTACCGAAGCGCGGTCTTTTGCACCGGTACCATCGCAGGTTTTACAGCTCACCTGCTTATTAACTTTTATTTTCTTTTCGGTGCCATTGGCTATTTCTTCCAGCGTCAGGCGTACTTTGATGCGCAGGTTACTGCCACGTTGTACGCGCCGGCCGCCGCCGCTTTGACGTCCGCCGCCAAAGAAGCCATCAAACGGACTTCCACCACCAAAAATATCACCGAACTGGCTGAATATGTCTTCCATATTCATGCCGGCACCACCATAGCCACCACCGCCAGATGCAGAGTGTGCATTTGCGGCATGACCAAACTGGTCGTAACGGGCTTTCTTCTCCGCATTACTCAGCACTTCGTATGCTTCAGCTGCTTCTTTGAAATTTTCTTCCGCCTGCTTATCACCCGGGTTTTTATCCGGGTGATATTTGATAGCCATTTTGCGGTAAGCTTTCTTTATTTCGTCGGCATCTGCGCCTCTCGAAACACCTAAAACATCATAATAATCTCTTTTCGCCATAAATTAAGTCATTTGGTCATTGAGTCACTTTGGTCATTGGTTCAATTTCCAACAACAACTTTTGCGTGGCGGGCCACTTTTTCATTAAGGTAGTAGCCTTTCTCCACTTCGTCAATCACTTTTCCCTTTTGATCATCAGATGGTGCAGGAATATTGGTGATCGCTTCATGCAGGTCCGGATCAAATGCGGTTCCTATGGAAGCCATTTCCTTAAGCCCTTTTTGCCCTAATATATTCTTTAATTTTTGCTGTATCAGCGTAATGCCTTCTTTTACCGCCGTAACATCAGTAGAGTTTTCCAGGTAGCGGGATGCACGGTCGAAATCGTCAAGTACAGGCAGCAAAGATACGATCACATCCAAACCAGCAGTCTGCAATAGCTCCTGACGTTCTTTGATGGTGCGTCTTCTGAAATTGTCAAATTCGGCATATAATCGCAGGTATTTATCATTTGCTAAACCAAGTTCCTGCTTCAAAAGCTGCTCGGGAGTTTCCTCTTCAGACTCAACCGGGTTGCCTTCGGTGGCTGGAATTTCTTCTGTCAGCGGATTATTTTCGATATCTTCTTTCTTTTTTTTCTTAAGCATATCAGTAAGATTCATTATTCAATGGTGCAAATCAATTATTCTGCCATTGTTTAAAAGCGGACAAGCTGACAGCAGCTATTGGTTTGCTGCATTGATGTTGGCAGATTATTCCCGCGATTGTCAGTTGAAAGCAAAGTTGGCAGTAAATCAGGCAAGTCCTTTTATAATCCCTTTTAAATGGTCAGATAGGCGAAGTGTTAAGGCAACAAGGGTCAGGGTAGGGTTAGGTGCTGCTGCTGTAACATAGCAGGATGCGCCAGCGGTAAACAGGTTGGCGATGCCATGTACTTTGCAATTTGCGTCAACTACGCTGGTTTTTACGTCGGTACCCATGCGGGTTGTACCCATGTGATGCCAGCCGCCCCCGGTAAAGTCGGGCCAGCTGCTGTCTTGTTCATCGCGCAGATATTCCAGTAGGCGAATACGGCCTTTGGCGGTCTTGCCCAGTTCCTGACCGATGATCTCGTAAATGCTTCGCAAACTGTGTTTTTCAAGCATGGTCAATTCCCAATGTAACATGGCACGCGGCATACCTAATCCATCTGTTTCGGTATCTAAAGTGATACGGCTATTGGGATTGGGTGCTTGTTCCATCCGGGTAAACAACTGGTAGGCTTTGTAGCCATTTTTGCTGGTAGCATTTTTTTCGGCCTCCCCAAACTTACTGAAGGCTTTGTCCCGTTCCTTCGGATCGCTCGATTTCCAGATATTGATAAATGCCGGTTGATCTTTTGCGGTTTCAAGCGGTGTAAAAGATGCCGTACCGTTAAGTATGCGGTATTCGCGTTGTTTTTTGGCAGTTATAGCAAGTTCGGCGCGCCATTTGGTTTTTGAATAGTCGATGGCGTAAAGTTTCAGCGGATCGGGTTCAGCAAACCAAAGTTCGGCCGATTTTATCTCCAGGTGTTCCATAAAATACCGGCCAACATTATCATGGTCGTTACCCAGCCCTTTGGGCGCCTGTTTATTGGACGCTAAAAGAATCCTCGCGTTTTGTATGGAGCAGCAAGCCAGTATAAAATATTTCGCTTTTACGCGATGCTGTTTGCCGGCCAGGTTTTTTACGCTAAGCTCTTCAATTGCCATGGCGTTTTCGTTAGCACTGATATCAACCACGTTGGCATAGGTAAACAAATGAATATTGGATGCCTTTACGATACTGTCTTTATATTTTGCCCCAAAGCGGGTAGGAGGGCTAAATTGCCATATCTTATTATACAAGGCCTCCTTGTCAAAAGGCAGTGACACTTTTGAAGGATCTTGTTTTAGCCAGTAATCATAGTCGTATTCATAAGGACCCAGGTCGAGATTTCGGTGAGCACGTGCATAATAGGGGTCGAGCTCCTTCCGATCTATCGGCCAGCCGCTATGCGGTACCCAATCGCGTTTCTCAAAATCTATCGGTTCAAACGTTGAACAAAAACCCGCCCAGTGACCCGTTGTTCCACCAAAATAATGGAGTCGGGCCGATTCCAGCGGATAATACCGTTGCCCGGTGGTTTTGCCCCGGTACAGGTCCTGCATAGCTGCTTCGTAGTCGAAACCACCCCCCTCCAGCAAAATTACTTTATAGGGCGTGTTCAACCATTCCAATGCCATGCTGATACCGGCAGCACCTGCGCCTATGATGCAAATATCGCCTTCTATCAGTGTATGGTCGGGTATGTTTCGGGCATCAATATGCATAATTCAGGAATTGAGGATTGAAAATAATGCACATTGGCGCGCTTCGGTTATCGCCAGCACCCAGCCGCTTACCGTTACGGTTCGATTTGTTTTAAAATCAGAATTTACCTGAAGATCAATCAATCTCTGCAGATTTTCATTATTGCTGAATTGTTGGTTCGATCTTAAAAGTGCTGAAAGTTTTTGATGGTCATCTTCGGCAGGCACAAGCATCCGATAGGCTTTTCCAACCTCTTTGATGGATTTTACATCAACAAGGTGGGAAAAGAACTTCGGCAATGCCAGGGGATCATCAGTTCCCGGCGAACAGCTGCTGATGGGGGATAAACCCAGTACTGCTGCGGTATATGCCGAAAGCCTGAGGAATGCTCTTCGTTCCATTGATCCTTAAAAATTTAAACCAGCTATGGGTCCTAAACTCGAAGAAACACTTTCTTTCTGTATAAAAAGTTGAGGAATAGCCATTTGATCAACAGGTAACAAATGGTGCCAACCACCAGTCCCCAGGGGCCATCGATCAATTGTATCAGCCATTTGAAAAATCCTTTGGTGGTGTATTGCCAGTCGATAAAGTGACCCGACATATAGATCAGGATTGAGTTCATACCTATTACTCTGAAAAAGAAGGCCCATTTCTGATAGCCTAAAACGTCGATCACATAATAGAAGGTTGAAAGCAGTAATAAGCTGATACCGCCAACCAATAACACAAATGAACTCGACCAAAGATTCTTATTGATCGGGAAATCAAGGTTCCACAATAAAGCAAGACCAATAAAAACCACGCCGACCAGGTACATAATGCCAACTTTACGGTCCTGGGTAAAGGTGTTCTTTTTTAACAGGCTACCGGTAAGAATGCCTAAAAGTCCGGTACTTATGGCAGGGATGGTTGAAAATAAACCTTCTGGATCGTGCATATTAGGTTTGCCATCCGGAAATGGTACATATAAATGTCCGGGTACGATGCTGCGGTCCATATAAGAGGCAAAGTTACCCTGCGGTGTCAGGTCGCCGGCATGGAAGCCGGGGGCAGAGGTGAATTTGAGTAATAACCAATATCCTATGATAAAAACCCAAAACCAAATGATCTGTGCGGTTTCTTTGGCGTACAAATAAATGAGGTTGGCGAAGAAATAAGCAACACCAATACGGCCCAACACCGATGGGAAGCGGTATTCGGCAAAGGGCTTTAAAACCAGACCATTGTTAACGATGATACCAAACAAAATGAGGATAAGGGCCCGTTTGCCCACGCGTAATAAAAGCTGACTGCGTGATTTGCCTTTTTCCAGCTCGCGACCAACAGAATATGGGGTTGATACACCTGAAAGGAACAGAAACAAAGGGAAAATGAGGTCATACAGGTGAAAGCCGTTCCAGGCAGGGTGCTCCAGCTGGTCGGATATAGCCTTTAAAATACCCGAATGTGGCGCAGCATCGCTCAGGGCATGAAAAAGCGCATCGCCGCCCATGATCCAGAACATATCAAAACCCCGCAGGGCATCCAGTGAGTACAGGCGGGTTGGTGCCTGTGGTAAAGCATCAGTTTGAGTTGCAGTCATTGTTCAATTATTAGGTTTAAAAAATAAAGCTAAGAAATTTCGGGTACAATCAAGTTAAAATTGTTGTTACGAAGAGGGGATAGGAGAAATGAGGAGATTTTTGGGTGTGTCAGACGCAATGCCAATTATCAATTGCCTCAATTCATACCCCTCCAATAAATAATTCAGCAAAAAATTGGTATTCCTCATAAGAATCATTCATTTTGCAGTTCGTAAATCCCTGATCAATAAATGAAACGATTAACCGAGGACAACGCCGCCCGTTATACCACCGTACTTATCCTGCTAACTTTTATTGTCCGTCTATTTATCGCAGCATATACCGGTCTGGGTATCGGCGAAGCTTATTATTTCCGCGGTGCTGTACACCTGGAATGGAGCTACTTTGATCAGCCACCTTTGTTTTTCTGGCTCAGCGGGCTCAGTATTAAGCTATTTGGTTTAACTAATCTCGGCCTTCGTTTTCCTGCTGTACTATTGTTTGCCGGTACAAGTGCGCTTTTGTTTTTAATCACTCGCAGGCTTTTTACTGCCAAGGCCGGTTTTTGGGCAGTAGCAGTAATGAACCTGAGTGCGGTATTTACTGTAGCCATCGCCTGCTGGTTTCAGCCCGATGCGCCGCTATTGTTCTTTTGGCTGGCCAGTGTTTATTTTATCGTCGAACTTTTATTCGGACAAGCTACCTCAGATACGGCGGGCATCAGAAGCAGTCGCCGAACCTGGTTATTGTGGATACTCATCGGGGTTTGTTTAGGTTTGGCTACTTTAAGCAAATACCATGTGCTGTTTATTTTTGCCGGGGCCTTTATGTTTTTTGCCACCAATAAAAGTCAGCGTCACTGGCTGTGGCATCCGGGTCCATATTTAGCCATACTCATCACTATAATTTTTGCATTCCCCGTACTATGGTGGAACTATAATAACAACTGGGCATCCTTTGTTTTCCAGGGTTCGCGGGCAGGTACTGGCTCAAAATTCCAGTTACATTTCGATTGGTTTTTTCGCAGCATAGGCGGGCAGGCGCTCTGGTTGTTGCCCTGGATATGGTTCCCAACGGTACGGCAATTGGTTAAATCGATGCTGCACAGCAAAACCTCTCAGATATACAGCTTTTTCTTCTGGTTCTCGGTATTACCTATCGTTTTCTTTACGGTAGTTACCCTTTGGGCCGACTTGCAATACCATTTTCACTGGCAGGCTCCGGGCTATATGATGTTGTTTATACCGCTTGGCTTTGCGGTCGATCAGGCATTTACTACTGATGTTAATCGGACAAGGTTAACAAGGCGCTGGATCAGCTTCTCTACTTATTTCACCGTGATCACCATTGGTGTATTGACCCTGCATATGACCACTGGTTTCTGGCAATGGTATGGGCCAAAATGGATCGTTAATCATTTCCATGGCGATAAAGTTGATCCTACGATACAGGGTATCGACTATGATGATATTGGTACACGTTTTGCCAAAGAGGGCTGGACCGCAAATCCACGATTATTTGCCGGCAGCACACGCTGGTGGCTAACCGGCAAGGTAGATTGGGCACTAAAGGGTCAAAAACAGGTGATCAGTTTTACCAATGATCCACGCAATACGGCATTCCTCGTCGATCCAAAATCAGTTTTAGGTTATGATGCCGTGATCATTGCGCAGGATCAGCCTCAAAGCGTAAAAGACGATGTGACGCCTTATTTCGACAGCGTTAGCCAGTTGCCTGATATTGCCGTTATGCGTAATGGTCGGGATGAACTGCACCTGCAGGTTTATTATTGCAAAAACTTTCATCAGGCCAAACAAGCCCGACCAGATATGCCGCTTTTCAGACAGTTGAATGGTTTACCGCCTTTCGGAAAATAAAGGTGATTCAGCTTTTATTTCGCGGTTATATCTATTCGCTGAGCTGTTAATTCTATCTCATCGTTCAACCCTATTGCAGTTGGAACAGCAGAATAAGCGCCCAGCGTTTGGGTAAATTGACTGATGCCAGCATTAGTGAGCGTAATGGTTTCAAATTCGGCCAGCCTGCCGGTAGCATCACGATGGAGCAGATGGATAACCACCAGGTTAAGCACTTCGTTGCGCTGGGCAGCCATAGCAAGCGGAACGGAAGCAATATCAGCCTTTTTTATAAATGAAAAGGTAGTTGTAATTTTACCGGTGGCAGCACCATTAGCGGCATCGCGCGGACTTTTCGTATTGTAGGAGAAACCAGTAAGTTCAATTTGATCTTTATTTGTAATAGCGGTAGAAGTACCTTTGATCTTTGCGCCACGTACTTCAATTTCGGCATAAGCAATAACCGGCTCAGCCTGTGCAAATGCCCTTACAACTGGTAATTGGAAAGCCAGAACCAATAAAATAATGAAGAATAGGTTTTTTGATTTCATGATGAAGTGATTTAAGTTTAAATTTTAAATTAAAACTAAGTGATTGACAGGAGATAAGGAAATAAATAAGTTGAATAAACTATCCTCAATTGTTGAATGATGAATAATTGACCAGTAGAATTAGCTTCAATCCAATAAATACGATATTTACCAGCAGCAAAATTTTAAAGCCGATGCCTGTTGAACTTCAACCACCCAATGCTGGTATTTCTGAATCAGGTGATGGACCGGTTTCAGTTGCTGTAATTCTGGCAGCGGGCCGATCCAAACGAATGGGACAGCCCAAACAATTATTGCTATTTGAGGGCAAATTGCTGTTACAACATACCATTGATGAAGCAAGGGCATCAAAACTAAGCGAAATAGTACTGGTGCTGGGCCATGAAGCAGAACTGATACTAAGCAGAATTGAAGTTAACGGCATCCGGATAGTTTACAATGCCGAATGGGATAGTGGTATGGCCTCATCATTGCTTACCGGTATCGGGGCTATAAGTAACCTGGGAATATCGTTTGATAACCTGATCATATTGCTATGCGATCAGCCCTTCCTTAATACTAAACTGATTGATGAATTAATTTTAACACAGTCGAACACTGCCAAACCTATTGTAGCCTGCGCGTACGAAGGCCGGGCGGGAGTGCCTGTGGCATTTCATTCTTCGTACCTCTGTCATTTAATGGATCTGAAAGGCGATGAAGGTGCCCGCAAGATCATAAATGAACATCAGCATGATTTGGCACTGGTTCCCTTTGTCAAAGGCGGGATCGACGTAGATACGCCGCAGGATTATAGTTCTCTTTTAAATAATTCGCTATGAAAATTGCATTTTTTATGTTGATCGTCATGTTTTTTTTGGCATGCGGCCCGGGTTCAAAGGATACGCTTCAATTGCAAAAGAAGGTAGACAGTTTACAGCAAGTGCTGAACAAAGCGTATAAACCGGGCCTGGGCGAATTTATGCTGCTGATACAACAGCACCATGCCAGACTATGGTTTGCCGGAACCTACAAAAACTGGCCGCTGGCTGATTTCGAGGTACATGAAATTGGTGAGACGCTGGATGATATCAAACAATACTGTACCGACCGGCAGGAAGTAAAAAGCATTGGTATGATCGATCCTGCGATCAGCAGTATATCAAAAGCTATCAAACAAAAAGACGAGGAGCAGTTTAAAACAGCCTTTAAAACATTAACTGCC